>NZ_WSPP01000324.1:0-17888 GCF_009767705.1 Myroides sp. LoEW2-1
ATGCAGGTATTATCCAAGGTTCTTCATTAACATTAGATTATGAGAAATTAGGTTATGCTTTCATTGCTTACATTGGAATATTTCTTCATAATACTTCTCAAACTAAATTCGTTTTAGAGAGAATTAATGAAATACCATTTGTTACAGTGGCTCACGTTACAACAGGTAAATTTAATGTGTTCTGCAAAATTAGAGCTAAGAATACACGTCATGCAAAAGAAGTTATTTATATGATTGATGACATTGAAGGAGTTTACAGAACTGAATCAATGATTTCTTTAGAAGAAAGTATCAATGATAAAAAACGTTTAATGCATACTATTTTTAAAGAATTATAGTATTCATAATACTTATAGAACAAAAAAGAAAACTGCTATATGGCAGTTTTTTTTGTATAATTACCATTGATAATAAATAGAGTAGTATGGATTCATTGACTCAGATTGTTTTAGGAGGGGCTATAGGAAATGCTGTAGCGGGAAAGAAACTAAAGAATAGAGCTGTTCTGTATGGTGCTATCGCTGGAACTATACCGGATTTAGATGTTGTTGTTGGTTGGATGACTGATCCTTTGACCGCCTTGGAAATCCACAGAGGCGTGAGTCATTCTATATTATTTGCAATTTTCGCTTCTTTTCTTCTAGGGTTTGTAGTGTATAAGATTGAGAAAAAAAATGGGCTAACTTACGAAGAAGGATATTGGTTGTTTTTCTGGGGCTTGTTTACGCATTCTATTTTAGATGTATTTACCTCATGGGGAACACGTGTATTGTGGCCTTTTGATTATATGTTTGCCTTTAAATCTATTTTTGTAATAGATCCTCTTTATACCTTGCCCTTCATTTACTTTTTAATTAGGTCCATGCGCGAGAAGAATAATTTAAGAAAGCGAATGAGGTTTAATAATTTAGGATTGATTGTTAGTTCTTCATATTTAGCTTTGACTTTACTTTTGAAGGCATTGGCTTTTTATAAGTTTACTGATGCTCTTGATAGAGTAAATGTTAGTTATAGTGCTCTTTCTGTAAAGCCTACTGCGATGAATGTTGTGTTGTGGAATGGAATTGTCGAAACAAAGGATAGTTTTTTAATAGGGGAGTATTCTTTTTTTGATACTTCAGAAATAAAGTTTCAGACATTCCCTAAGAATCACGAGTATCAAGAACATTTAGAAAATCATGTTTTATTAAAAAGGCTTATAAAGGTGTCTGAGGGACAGTATACTTTTACGGAAGATAATGATAAAATATTTTTTAATGATTTGAGATTTGGTCTTTTGAAAAATGATGAAGAAGATATTCAATTTGCTTTTAGTTATGATTTTTATGTTGATGATGATGGACAATTATCAGTCAGAGAGGTGAAGAAAGAAAAGCGAGATGGTGTTAAACTATTGAGAAAACTTTGGAAAAGGATGGGTGGTGTATAGTTAGTTCTATGAAAATAAATTGATAACTACTATATTTGGATAAATAAAAAATGACACTATGAAAATTTTAATATCACCTGCTAAAAGTTTAGATTATACGACGAGTATACCTGTTGATATTGTGACAAAACCTCAATTTTTAAAAGAATCAAAAACAATTAATGAAGTTCTTAAATCCAAAACTCCAATGGATTTAATGGACTTAATGAAGATATCTAATGCACTTGCTGATTTGAACTGGAAAAGAAATCAGGAAAGAAATTACCAAAAGTCAGAGAAGAACAAGCAAGATTTTAGACAAGCTATTTTTGCTTTTAATGGAGATGTTTATGTTGGGCTTGATGTGTATTCTCTTAAAGATGAGAAATATGATCAGCTTCAAGATAAAGTAAGGATTTTGTCTGGACTTTATGGTATTTTAAGACCGTTCGATGAGATTGAGCCTTATCGATTAGAAATGGGAACTAAATTGGCGATTAACGAGTTTGGAAACTTATATGAATTCTGGAAGCCTGTGCTGGCTTCTGCTTTGAATAAGGAATTGAAACAAGATGAGTTGGTGGTCAATTTAGCGAGTAATGAGTATTTTAGTTCAATCGATACTAAGGTTTTAAAAGGAAAATTAGTTATACCTGAGTTTAAAGAGTTGCGTGATGGCAAATTAAAGACAATTAGTTTTTATGCTAAAAAAGCAAGGGGAATGATGGTTAGATATATTTTGGATAACAATGTGGAAGATATTGATGGATTAAAAAAATTCAATATTGATGGATATGCTTTGAGTGAAAGTGAATCTAAAGGAAATAAGTTAGTTTTTACAAGATAAATAAATAAGTTAGCCAATTATTTTATGGAAATGATACATTATATCAGCTCGGATATTTTTACGATTGAAAAGCTAAATGAGATTTTAACTCAAAATCAGAAGATACAGTTGTCTGAAGAAGCAAGGGCAAATATTGTAAACTGCCGTGATTATTTAGATAAAAAAATGGATACTCAAGCGGATCCTATATATGGAATAAATACGGGGTTTGGTTCTTTGTGTAATGTGAAGATAGACAATAGTAACTTGTCAAGATTACAAGAAAATCTTATGAAATCACATGCCTGTGGGACTGGGGACTTAGTGCCTGAGGAGATTGTGAAAATCATGTTGCTGTTGAAAGTGAAATCTTTGAGCTTCGGTCATTCTGGTGTTCAGTTGGAAACTGTAGAGCGATTGATTGATTTTTACAATAACGATATATTACCTGTTGTGTATACACAAGGTTCTTTGGGAGCATCAGGGGACTTGGCGCCATTGGCTCACTTATCACTCCCTCTGATTGGTGAAGGAGAGGTGTACTGTGAGGGATTTAGACAACCTGCTTCTAAGGTTTTAGAGAAGTATGGTTGGGAACCAATTGTCTTGAAATCAAAAGAAGGCCTGGCGTTGTTAAATGGTACGCAATTTATGAGTGCTTATGGTTGTTATGCGTTGTTAAAGTCAAAAAAGCTTTCTTATTTAGCTGATTTGATAGGTGCGGTGTCACTTGAGGCATTTGACGGGCGAATAGAGCCTTTTAATGAATTGATTCACTACGTTCGTCCTCATAAAGGACAAATTTTGACTGCTCAGTTTTTTAATGAAGTTTTAGAAGGGTCTGAATTGATTAGTAGGGAAAAAGAGCATGTACAAGATCCTTATTCTTTTAGATGTATACCGCAAGTTCACGGTGCTTCAAAGGATGCAATTGACTATGTTGATCGCGTATTTAAAACTGAGATTAACTCTGTTACGGATAACCCTAATATCTTTCATAAAGATGACTTGATTGTTTCGGGAGGTAATTTTCATGGGCAACCTTTGGCGTTAGCTCTTGACTTTTTGAGTATAGCAATTGCTGAATTAGGAAGTATTTCGGAACGCAGAACTTATCAGTTGATATCTGGGCTTCGAGGTTTACCTGCTTTTTTAGTTTCTGATCCAGGTTTAAATTCTGGTTTTATGATACCGCAATATACAGCGGCGAGTATTGTGAGTCAGAATAAGCAATTGGCAACTCCTTCAAGTGTGGATAGTATCGTCTCAAGTAATGGACAGGAGGATCATGTGAGTATGGGTGCTAATGGCGCAACTAAAGCATTTAAGGTAGTAGAAAATTTAGAGAGGATATTGGCTATTGAGCTCTTTAATGCAGCGCAAGCTTTGGAGTTTAGAAGACCAATGAAATCGAGTGATTTTATAGAGGCTTTTGTGAAAACATATCGCGATGAAGTGTCTTTTGTTTCAGAAGATAGAATACTGCATTATGATATTGAAAAAACAGTAGGATTCTTGCAAACTTTTCAAATTGATTTAGAAGATTAATCGAAATTAATTACTAAAACTATATTAAACCACATTTTTTTAGAGATAAAGATGTGGTTTTTTAATATATTTGTTTTAGAATTTATTAAACTATATATAGTTGGCAACTACAAATAAATTAAAGTTATTGAATGACCCAATTTATGGGTTTGTCTCTATTCCTAATTCATTGTTGTATGATCTGGTACAGCATCCCTATTTTCAAAGACTTAGAAGAATTTCGCAAATGGGAGTTTCCTATTTGGTGTTTCCAGGAGCTCATCATACGAGATTTCATCATGCCTTAGGCTGTATGCATTTAATGCAAAAAGCTGTCCAAGTTTTGAGATTTAAAGGAGTTGCAATATCTGAAGAAGAAGAAACGGCTCTATATGTAGCTATTTTATTACACGATATTGGTCATGGACCATTCTCACATGCTATGGAACATAGTATAGTAGAAGGGGTTCATCACGAGATGATATCTCTGCTATTCATGAAAAAACTCAACAAGGAATTTAATGGTCAATTAGATTTGGCAATTAAAATTTTTAAAGGAGAGTATCATCGTAATTTTATGTTGCAATTAATATCCAGTCAATTGGATATGGATCGATTAGATTATCTTAAAAGGGATAGTTTTTATAGCGGTGTGGCAGAGGGTAATATTAATTCAGAACGCCTCATTCAGATGTTAAATGTGGTAGATGATAATCTAGTTGTTGAGGAGAAAGGTGTTTATTCTGTAGAGATGTTTTTAATAGCACGTAGGTTGATGTATTGGCAAGCCTATTTGCATAAGACAAGTGTGTGTGCTGAATTGATTTTGGTTCGCATTTTAAAACGTGCTAAGGAATTGTGTAGCAGGGGTAAAAAACTTTGGGCAAGTGAGGCATTGTCATTCTTTTTGTACAATCAGATAGACATTGAAGAGTTTGAAGACAAGGCTTTGGAGAATTTTTCATTATTGGATGATTCAGATATTATGGGAGCACTTAAGAGTTGGCAATTTCATGAGGACTTTATCCTGTCAACCCTAAGTAAAATGATTGTCAATAGAGATTTATTGCGTATAGAAGTTTTTAATAATAAGGAAGAACTTCAAAGTAAGATAGCTAATTTAAAAACAGTTGTCGCCGAAAAGTATGGTTTAAAATTAGAGTCTGCTAATTACTTTGCTTTCCAAGGAAAATTAAAGAATCAAGCATATAGCAAAGAGAAGCAGCCTATTATGATTCTGAAAAAAGATGGGGAGGTAGTTGATGTTCTGAAGGTATCGGATCATCTTAATTTAAAGCCACTGACAAAAACAGTTACCAAGTATTTAGTTTGTTATCCAAAAAATACTTTTCAAAGTTAAATTTCAATTATATTTTATATTTTTGCCCTAATGAAAATATCAGCAGAACAAATAGCATCAGTTTTAGGTGGTGAAGTTGTTGGGAACCCATCGGTTCAAGTTAGCACTTTGTCTAAAATTGAAGAGGGGAAAGAAGGTTCGTTATCTTTTTTAGCGAATCCTAAGTATGTAAATCATATTTATACTACGGAAGCATCTGTGGTTATCGTTAATAAAAGTTTTACTCCTGATCAAGAAGTGAAAACTACAATGATTAAAGTAGATGATGCTTACAAGTCATTTTCTAAATTATTGGAATACTATAATCAAGTGAAATTAATGAAATCTGGGATTGAGCAATATGCTGTTATTTCGGAAGGAGCTGTTCATGGCGATGATTTGTATCTTGGTAGCTTTTCATATATAGGAAGTAATTCTAAGATTGGTAATAATGTAAAGATATATCCGAACTCATTTATAGGAGATAATGTAGTTATAGGAGATAATACTATAATATTTGCAGGAGTAAGAATATACTCTGAAACGATTATTGGAAATAATTGTATTGTACATGCAGGTACTATTATAGGTTCTGATGGTTTTGGATTTGCTCCAAATGAAGATGGAACTTACAATAAGGTTCCTCAAATAGGTAATGTGATTATAGAAGATAATGTAGAAATTGGAGCAGGTACTACAATTGATAGAGCTACTTTAGGATCTACCATTATTAGACGAGGAGTTAAGTTAGATAATCAAATTCAAGTAGCACATAATGTTGAGATTGGCGAAAATACTGTTATCGCTTCTCAAACGGGAATTGCGGGTTCTACAAAAATCGGAAAGCACTGTCTAATTGGAGGACAGGTAGGTATTGTAGGGCACTTGACAATTGGAGATAATGTTAAGATACAAGCGCAATCAGGAGTTACTAAAAACTTGAAAAATGATTCAGCTGTTCAAGGTACTCCAGCGTTGGGGCATGCAGATTTTTTAAGATCGTACAGTTATTTTAAAAATCTTGCTAAATTAGCCGAGGACGTAGAACTTTTAAAAAAGAAGTATTAGTTTATATTTAATTATAGCCTATCAAAACTAAAAAGATTTAATTATGGTTAAGCAAAAAACCATCCAAAACGAGATTACTTTAGTAGGAGTTGGTTTACATACAGGACAAGAGGTTACAATGACTTTTAAACCTGCGCCTGTAAACAACGGATTTACTTTCGTTAGAGTGGATTTAGAAGGGCATCCTGTTATTGAAGCAGATGCTAATTATGTTGTGAACACGCAACGTGGTACGAATTTAGAGAAAAAAGGAGTTCGTATTCAAACAACAGAGCATGTATTAGCGGCATTAGTTGGATGTGATTTAGATAATGTTATTATTGAGTTGAATGCTTCAGAGCCTCCAATTATGGACGGTTCTTCAAAATACTTTGTAGAGGCTGTAGAAAAAGCAGGAGTAGTAGAACAAGATGCTGAGCGATATGAATATATTGTAAAAGAGGTTATCTCTTATGTTGATGATGCTACAGGAAGTGAGATTATTGTCATGCCTTCGGATAGTTACCAAATTACTGCAATGGTAGATTTTGGTACAAAGGTGTTGGGGACTCAGAATGCTACTTTAAAGTCTATGAGTGATTTTAAAGAAGATATTTCTGAAGCTCGTACATTTAGTTTTTTACATGAATTAGAAGCGTTGTTAGCTCATGGTCTTATAAAAGGCGGTGATTTGAATAATGCAATTGTTTATGTGGATAAAGAAATTTCTCCAGAGACAATGGAGCATTTAAAGAAAGCTTTTGGTAAAGATCAAATTAGTGTGAAACCGAATGGGGTATTGGATAATTTGACTTTGCATTATCCAAATGAGGCTGCTCGACATAAACTTTTAGATGTTGTAGGAGATTTGGCTTTAATCGGTACTCGTATTAGAGGAAAAGTTATTGCAAATAAACCAGGACATGCTGTGAATACTGCATTTGCTAAGAAAATGTCTAAGATTATTCGCAATGAGAAAAGAAATCATGTTCCAACATATGATTTACACAAAGAGCCTTTTATGGACGTAACAAGAATTATGGAGCTATTACCACATAGACCACCTTTCTTGTTAGTAGATAAAATATTAGAAATGTCTGATACTCACGTAGTGGGTGTTAAGAATGTTACAATGAATGAGCCTTTCTTTGTAGGACATTTCCCTGGAGCACCTGTAATGCCTGGTGTATTGATTTGTGAAGCAATGGCACAATCAGGAGGTATATTAATTTTAAGTACTGTTCCAGATCCAGAAAATTATTTAACTTATTTCATGAAGATGGATAATGTGAAATTTAAGAATAAAGTATTCCCAGGTGATACTTTGATTTTTAAATTAGAATTAATCACTCCTATCAGACGTGGTATTTGTCATATGCAAGGTTATGCATATGCAAATGGTAAGTTAGTAGCAGAAGCAGAATTAATGGCTCAAATATCAAAGATAAATAACTTATAAAAGAAGAATATGAATCAGCCTTTAGCATATGTTCATCCAGGCGCAAAGATAGCACGAAATGTAGTTATTGAGCCTTTTACAACGATTCATAATAACGTTGAGATTGGTGAGGGAACTTGGATAGGTTCGAATGTGACTATCATGGAAGGAGCTAGAATCGGGAAAAACTGTAAGATTTTTCCAGGTGCTGTAATTTCTGCTGAACCACAAGATTTAAAATTTGAAGGTGAAATAACTACTGTAGAAATAGGGGATAATACAACTATTCGAGAGTGTGTCACTATAAATAGAGGAACAAAAGATAGATATAAAACCGTAATAGGAAGTAACTGTTTGATTCAGGCATATAGTCATATTGCACACGATTGTATCGTTGGTAATAACTGTATCTTTTCTAACTCAAGTACTTTGGCAGGACACGTAACAATTGGTGACTATGTTGTATTAGCTGGTCTTGTAGCTGTACACCAATTCTGTACTATTGGTTCTCATTCTTTCATTACAGGAGGTACTTTGGTGAGAAAAGACGTTCCTCCTTATATTAAGGCTGCACGTGAGCCAATTTCATATGCAGGTATTAACTCTGTAGGGTTGAGAAGAAGAGGTTTTGAACCTGAAAAAATTAGAGAGATTCAAGATATTTATCGAATCTTATATCAAAAGAACTTTAATACTACACAAGCTTTGGAATTAATTGAAGCTGAAATGGAAGCTACACCAGAACGTGATGAAATATTAATGTTTATCCGTAATTCATCGAGAGGAATTATGAGAGGATATTCGGGAATTTATTAATTAGTAATACTAAAATATATTAAAAGCAATGGCAACGACGTCTGATATTAGAAATGGTTTATGCATTAAGTATAACAATGATATTTATAAAATTGTAGAATTCTTACATGTTAAACCTGGGAAGGGACCTGCATTTGTTAGAACTAAAATGAAAAGTTTAACTAATGGTAAAGTATTGGAAAATACTTTTTCAGCAGGACATAAAATCGATCCTGTAAGAGTAGAAACTCATAAGTTTCAATATTTATATCCAGAGGGAGATCAGTTCCACTTTATGAATGTTGAAAATTACGAGCAGATTACTTTACTTAGAGATATTTTAGATGCTCCAGATTTATTGAAAGAAGGAGAGAATGTAATGGTTCAAATTAATACAGAAACTGAGTTGCCAATAGCTGTTGATATGCCAGCTTCTGTTATATTAGAAGTTACATACACTGAGCCTGGTGTAAAAGGAAATACTGCAACAAATGCTACTAAACCGGCAACTGTTGAAACAGGTGCTAATGTGAATGTACCATTATTTATCAATGAAGGTGATAAAATCAAAATTGATACAACAAATGGCGCTTACATTGAGCGTATCAAGGAATAATTAATTTCAGATAAGGTAGACTATGCGTTTTGCAAAAGTTCAAGATTTACAAACTATTGCTGATATTATAGGTTGTAAGTTTGTTGGTGATTCTAATTTTCTGGTGTATGGTATGAATGAAATTCACGTTGTACAAGAAGGAGAAATTGTTTTTGTAGATCACCCAAAGTATTACGACAAGGCATTAAATTCAAATGCAACAATTATTCTAATCAATAAAGATGTTGAATGTCCTGAGGGTAAAGCTCTTTTGATTTCGGATGATCCTTTTAGAGATTTTAATAAGTTGTCAAAATACTTTAATCCTTTTAAACCGGCATTAAAAGTTCAGGCTGAAGATGCGGTTATAGGCGAGGGAACTGTTATTCAACCAAACGTATTTATTGGGCATAACGTAAAGATTGGAAAAAACTGTCTTATCCATCCTAATGTAGTTATATACGATGGTACCGTTATAGGTGATAATGTTGTTATTCATGCTGGTACTATTTTAGGAGCAGATGCTTTTTATTACAAAAAGCGTCCAGAAGGATTTGATCCATTGGTTTCTTGTGGTCGTGTTGTTATTGAAGATAACGTTGGTATCGGTGCTGCTTGTACTATCGATAGAGGTGTTACAGGAGATACGACTATTAAAGAAGGAGCTAAGATTGATAATCAAGTTCATATAGGACATGATACAGTAATTGGTGTTCGTTGCTTGATTGCTGCACAGTGTGGTATTGCTGGCTGTGTAGTTATAGAAGATGAAGTGACTCTATGGGGGCAAGTAGGGACAACAAGTGGTATCACAATTGGTACAAAAGCTGTTGTTTTAGCACAATCAGGTGTATCTAAATCTTTAGAAGGAGGTAAGGTGTACTTTGGTTACCCAGCTGAGGAGTCTCGCGAAAAGTTGAAACAGATTGCATACGTCAAACGTATTCCTGAAATAATGGAAAAAGTGAAACAGTTATAATCGTTTTTCGTTATCAAGGGAGAATTAGTTAGTAATATTAATATAACTTAACGTTTAACTAAGATAAAAAGTTTTATTGCTTGATAGAATTGTTTATTTTTGTGAGAGTAAGTTTAAATAAATAAAAACAAGATCATGAGTGTTTTAGTAAATAAAGATTCAAAAATAATCGTTCAGGGATTTACTGGTAGTGAAGGTACATTCCACGCTTCGCAAATGATTGAATATGGAACAAACGTTGTAGGTGGTGTTACTCCAGGTAAAGGAGGAAGTACTCATTTAGATCGTCCAGTATTCAATACAGTAAAAGAAGCTGTAGATAATGCAGGTGCAGATACTTCTATTATTTTCGTTCCGCCAGCATTCGCTGCAGACGCTATTATGGAAGCTGCAGATGCGGGAATTAAAGTTATTATTTGTATAACTGAAGGTATTCCTGTAGCAGATATGATCAAAGCTTATGATTACATCAAAACAAGAGATTGTCGTTTAGTTGGACCTAACTGTCCAGGTGTTATTACTCCAGGTGAAGCTAAAGTTGGTATTATGCCAGGTTTCGTATTTAAAAAAGGGACTGTAGGTATTGTTTCTAAATCAGGAACTTTAACTTATGAAGCTGCAGATCAAGTTGTGAAACAAGGTTTAGGAATTACAACTGCTATCGGTATCGGTGGAGATCCTATCATTGGAACAACAACAAAAGAGGCTGTTCAATTGTTAATGGCTGATCCAGAAACTGAAGCAATCATTATGATTGGTGAAATCGGTGGTCAATTAGAAGCAGATGCTGCACGTTGGATTAAAGAGAATGGTAATAAAAAGCCTGTAATTGGATTTATTGCTGGTGAAACAGCTCCTAAAGGTAGAACAATGGGACATGCTGGTGCTATTGTTGGAGGTGCTGATGATACAGCAGCAGCAAAAAAACGTATTATGGCAGAATGTGGAATCCACGTAGTAGATTCTCCTGCTGAAATAGGTAAGAAAGTAAAAGAAGTATTAGGTTAATTACCTGAATACATTTTATAGTATAAGGCTCTCAAGATTTCTTGGGAGCTTTTTTTGTATTGTATCTACATCAATACATATAGATTTGGATATTACCTATTACTCTAATGGAAGTAACAAATTAAGTTTAGTTGTGCTTTCTTGGAGGGAAATGAATGAAATATAGTATTTGGACGAATCGTTTTTGAAATTGATTATGAAGGATCGTCTAATATATTTTTCAAACTAAATTGTTAGTCATTTTTTCTTTAGTTGTAAACCTAACGGTTTGTTTAGGTATGAGCTTTCTTTTCTTAACTAATATTATAGCTAATTATATGAGAGGTGTTATTGTTAGAGGATATTCAGAAACAACTTTACAGTAGAGTGGGAAACTGTAGTTGTTTAAGATTAGGTTGAAATGTAGCAATCTTCTGTTGTAAACTCCCTAATGGTTAATGCATTAATAAAAGGATAATTATTTGTCTTTTTAGTGAGTTACGGATGACTAAACAATCACTGTTTTATTGTATCGTAATGTTAGGGTGATAAGCTAAAAAAAGAGGCAGTATCACTATGATACTGCCTCTTTTATATTGTATTAACTTTTATCTCAATTGAGCATTTAGATTATTCTCAAGTTGATATTTTATTTTTCCCATTATCTTCTCAACTTGACTGTCAGTCAATGTTTTTGAAGCATCTTCCATTAAAATAGAGATTGCATAAGACTTTTTACCTTCCTCTATCTTATCACCTTGATAAACGTCAAATAAAGTAACATCTTTAATTGTGTTCTTATCAACTTGTTTTACGATATTATAGATTTGGTCAAATGTAATATGTTCGTCTATTAAAAGAGCGTAATCGCGTTTAACAGAAGGGAATTTATTAATCTCTGTAAATTTAATCTTTTCAGAAATGAATTTTAAAACATTTTCCCAATTGAAATCTGCGTAACAAACTTCTTGTTTAATATCCAGTTCTTTTAAAATTGCTTTTTTCAAGATACCAAATTCAACAATTAAATCTTTTCCGATGTAATATGCTATACCTTCAGAGAAAACATCATTATCTGTTGGCTGAGTGGTAGCTTTACTTAAGCCCAATCTCATCAAAATTCCATTGATATAACCTTTGAACTCGAAAAAGTCTGTTGCTTTAGGGGTAGAGTTCCACGTTGCTTTGGTACCGTTACCTGTTGCAAATAATGCAAAGTGCTTGTGTTCTTCAAAGCTTCCAAGCATTTTGTGATAAGACTTACCAAATTCAAAAAGTTTTAAATCTGTTCTCTTTCTGTTAATGTTATAAGCGATAGCTTCTAACCCACCAAACAATAAAGTTTGTCGCATCACACATAAATCGTGACTTAATGGGTTGAGTATATCAACTTGAAAACTTGATTTTAAGCTTTCTGATAAATTACTATAATCTGGAGTAGTTAAAGAGTTAGACATAATTTCGTAGAACCCTTGACTAACTAACAAATTTGAAATCGTATTCTGAACTTTGTGATCTTCAGTTCTCGAATTATTAGAAATCGTTGCGTTTAATTTCGAAGAAAAGGTAATATTATTAAAACCGTATACTCTTAGTATTTCTTCAATTACATCAATTTCTCTTGTTACGTCTGCACGATATGCGGGTACTGTAATTCCAAGACCTACATCAGACATGCTATGTACTTTTATATCAAGAGATACTAATATTTTTTTGATTGTCTCTTTAGAGATTTCTTCTCCTAAAATTCTGTTGATATTATTGAAATTCAAGAATACAGAATAATCTTCAATTCTCTTAGGGTACAAATCAACGATATCAGAAGTTATTTCTCCCCCAGCAACCTGTTGGATCAATAAAGCAGCGTGTTTTAAAGCATATTCTGTTATAGAAGGATCTATACCTCTTTCGAATCTGAAAGAAGAATCAGTATTTAATCCGTGTCTTTTCGCAGCTTTACGAATTGCTACAGGGTGAAAATAAGCACTTTCTAAAAAGATAGAAGTTGTGTTTTCGCTTACAGCAGTTCTTGTTCCTCCAAAAACCCCAGCCATACACATAGGTCCATTCTCATCACAAATCATTAAATCATCTTGGTGTAGTGTTCTTTCTATATCGTCTAATGTTTTGAATTTTGTTCCTGCTTCAACTGTTTTAACGATTACTTTCCCACCTTTTATTTTGGCAGCATCGAATGCATGCATAGGTTGTCCTAAATCGTGTAAAACGTAGTTAGTAACGTCTACGATATTGTTTTTAGGTGTTATTCCTATCGCTTTCAGCCTGTTTTGTAACCATTCAGGTGATTGTTTAACTTCAATTCCCGAAATAGTAACCCCACAATATCTTGGAGCTCTTTTATAGTCTTCTACGCTTACATCAATTTTTAATGTACGTCTTTCAACTTTGAATTTGCTAACAGAAGGAGTAATTAGCTCTTTGTGTTGGATTTCTTCTTTTGAATTTTGAAGTAGTCCAGCTCTAAGGTCTCTTGCAACTCCCCAATGACTCATAGCATCAGAGCGGTTTGGCGTTAGTCCGATTTCGAATACTTCGTCTGTAACAATATTAAATACTTCAGCTGCAGGAGTACCTGGTGTCAAATTTTGATCAAGTACCATGATACCATCTCCATCTGTTCCAACACCTAATTCTACTGCTGAACATATCATTCCGAAGCTTTCTTCACCTCGTATTTTACCTTTTTTAATTTGAAATGCATTTCCTTCTGCATCAAATAGCTCAGTGCCAATTGTCGCCACTGCTACTTTCTGCCCAGCTGCAACGTTGGGAGCTCCGCATACGATTTGTACTGGCTCACCTGCTCCTAAATCTACTTTCGTTACATTTAACTTATCAGCATTAGGATGTTTTGTACATGATAGTACATGTCCAACAACAACTCCTTTTAAACCACCTTTAAGGCTTTCGTAATGAGTAATTCCTTCAACTTCAAGACCTAAGTCTGTTAATATCTCAGAAGTCTCATCTGGTGTAATGTCTAATTTGATGAATTGTTTTAACCAATTGTATGAAATATGCATTCGAATAATTTTTATAAGTACGCAAATATAAGCATTGCGAAAGTTTAAGGGAAATTATTTATGATTAAATATTTCTAAATAGCAGTGTGCTAAAAGAAATTATAAAAATTTATTTCTGATCTCTGGAGAGGGGATAGGGCATTCACTTTTTTTACCAAACCATTTATAGCGATTACGGGCTATAAAATCATAGATGGAATCTGTTAATTTCTGAGGGAATATTGAAAATATTCCTATCATAGAATAGTAAGAACCTAAGTAGGATGCTATCTGAAAGGCCGCTTTAGATTTAATATAGTAGGCTTTGCCTGGTTCGTACAAAACAATACTATCAATCTTACTGCGATCAACTCCGATGTATTGTAGAATTTCTTTTCCTATTTCAGAATCTAAAGAAGTGAATCTAAACTGATCTTTTTTATCAGCTGCAATAATCTTTTGGACGGTGCTGTCACAGAAATTACAGACACCGTCAAAAAGGATTATTTTCTTATTTTTAGGGAAAGCTATCATTATTTTTTTCGTTCTACCATTTCCAGTTGTTCTAAATCAACTTTTGAAGTAAAGATACCATAATTAACTGTGGCTTTGTTCTTTTCAATTACATCAATTGTTCCTACAGCCTTACCATCAATCATTCTAACACGATCTCCGATTTTTAAAGGAAACTTCGGTTTATTTTGATCTTGTTGTTTCTTCTTTTCTTTTTCTTCTTTCTTCTCTTGACGAATTATTTCAACCTTCTGTTCAACTTCTTTTATTACTTCTTTCTGAACTTTTTCTTTTTCTTTTTTCTCTTTAATTGTTACTTTTTTTCGTTTAGAATTTTCTATTTCTACCACTTTTAAAAGTTCGCTAAAAAGTGTTTTCTTACTTTTGTTATTAAAGTATTTTTCAGAGAGATCATCTAACTTTTGTCCAAGATATAGTAGGCGTTGATTAGCGTCAAAAAGTTCTTGATACCTTTCTAATTTATCTTGTATTCTCGCATTAGTTTCCTCAAGCCTTTTACTCTCCTGTCTTGCACGTGTTTCTTCTTCTTTTAGGTTATTTGACGTGCGCTCCATTTTATGTCGCTCTTTCTGCAAGTTTGCAATTGTTTTGTCGAAGCGAACTTTGTCACTTTCGACTTTCTTTTTAGCGCGATTTATTAAGCTAAATGGAATACCATTCTTCTGTGCAACTTCAAATGTAAATGAACTACCAGCTTGACCAACATTTAATTTGTACATAGGTTCTAATGATTTTTCATCAAAGAGCATATTTGCGTTGGTAGCACTTGGCAACTCATCTGCTAATATTTTTAGATTAGTATAGTGCGTGGTGATGATTCCATAGGCATTGCGTTCATAGAATTCTTCTAGGAATACTTCCGCAAGTGCACCTCCAAGTTCAGGATCTGACCCTGTACCAAATTCATCAATTAAAAAAAGTGTTTTGTCATTACATTTTTTCAAAAAGTAATTCATGTTTTTTAATCGATAGCTGTAAGTACTCAAGTGGTTCTCTACAGATTGATTATCTCCAATGTCTGTCAATATTCGATCAAATAGAAAAGTTTTACTTCGCTCGTGAACAGGAATTAACAAACCTGATTGGAGCATAAGTTGAAGTAAACCTACAGTCTTTAGTGTAATACTTTTACCACCAGCATTAGGTCCAGAAATCACAATGATTCTACTGTCTTCTTCGAGTGATATCGTTTGGGGATAAGTTGTCTTTCTCTTAGATTTGTTACTCAAATATAGAATAGGGTGGTATGCTTCTCTGAAATACAATGTTTTTTCCTTTGTTATCTCAGGTAACAAACCATTTATTTTATTAGCATATTTAGCCTTAGCAGCCGTTACATCGATATAAGTAAGGAAATGCTGGTATTCAATTAATACATCTCTAAAAGGGCGTATAGTGTTTGTTAGAGCTTTAAGTATTCTAACTATTTCTTCTCTTTCCTCATATTCTAAGTTATTGAGTTCTCTTGAGAATCTCATAGTCGCCTCTGGCTCTATATAAACAATACTACCTGTTTTCGATTGTCCTAATACATTTCCTTTTACTTTGCGTCTGTGCATTGCAACTACAGCAAGTACACGTCTATTCTCGACGACAGTTTCTCTGATATCGTCTAAATACCCAGAGCTGTTGTATTGCGTTAAGGCTTGTCCAAAACTTTGATTAATCTTTCCACGGACAATATTGATGTTCTTGCGAATATTTAATAAATCAATAGAAGCATTGTCTTTAATCTCTCCATATTTGTCTAATACGTTTTCTATTGACTTTAAAATTGTTTTCTCAACGATTACTTCCTGTATTTCTTCATACAAAAATGGATAATATTCCTCGAATTTCTTTAAGAATATCAGTAAGTTAATCGTTGTGTCAGTTAGTGAGAATATCTTTTTGAAACTACTAACTTCTAAAAAACTATCCTCAATACCCAAGAACTTTAATTCGTATGAAATACTGTCAAAATAGTGATTGGGAATTATGTTATTATTAGTAAAAGAAGAAACGTATTCTGAAGTTTGTTTTAGTGATTTAATTGTTTCTTGTGCACTGCGAAATGGCGTAATTTCTAAAGCAGCTTGTTTACCTGATTCAGTTACGCACAATTCGGATACAGTTTCTAATACTGAATCAAATTCTAAGTCTTCTAATGTCTTCTTATTTATTGATGTCATTCGATTGTAAAAAATTAGAACTACAAAAATAGTATTATTTGCTAATATTCTGATTTTATATAGATCGGATTGTTTTAAAAATTCTACTTTAGATAGGTTAATCTAAAATAGAAATTAGAAAAATGAAAAGTACTGAGATAGGACAAGAGTTATTACATGAGTTGCAAGATAAAGTAAAGTATAGAAAGTTTAAAAAAGGTGATGAGATACTTAGTTTAGGAGAGACTTGTGATTTTGTAGGCTTTGTAAATAAAGGAGCATTGAGAATGTATTATATAGAAGAAAATGGAAAAGAAGTATCTTTCTCATTCTATTTGCAGAATGATGTCTTTACTAACTATGAAGGAATACTAACGGGAAAACCTTCTAATCTAATTATTACAGCTTTAAATGATGTAGAGGTAAGTATCATTTATAAAAAGGAGTTATTAAGATATTATGAGACTTCTTTAAAGGCTCAGCGTATTGGTAGAATAATGGCAGAGGCTATTTTTTTACAAGCTAAAAAACGCATTGATTTTTTACTTTTTTTGAATCCAGAACAGCGGTACTTACAACTTGTGTCTGACACACCAAAGATTTTTGAGCAAGTTCCTCAAAAGTACATTGCAAGTTATTTAGGAATAACTGCTCAGTCTTTATCAAGAATTCGAAAGAGAATTACTCAAGAAAGATTAACTTAAGTGAATTTTTATGTTTTGAATGCAAGCTATCTTTGTCTTATACATTCAAATTAATTAAGGGTATGACTCTATTTTCAATTATTCAGTTTTTAAATTTTGTAATTTTTATTTTTCTCTCTTTTATTCACTTCTACTGGGCATTTGGAGGTAAAAGAGCTTTAGATTGCGTATTGCCCTCTCAGTTAAGTGGAAAAGTATTTAAACCAAGTGTTTTAGGAACTATTTGTGTGGCTTTTTTTTTACTTTTCTTTGGTGTGTTTCCTTACATATTAGTTGGTTACGTTAATTACCTATATTTGTTATTGTTTGTGCTTTTTGGATTAAGAGTGATAGGTGATTTTAAATATGTTGGGATATTCAAGAAGATTACCAATACTACTTTTGCCATTTGTGATAAAAAGTACTTTATTCCTCTATGTATCTATCTAAGTGTTTTGTTTTGACCCCTATAAACCTAGAGTATTTTTAAATTTTTAAAGTATAATGTTTTAGGCTACTTTTTCTCTGCTACAAATCAAGTGTTTGTCCTTTTCCCA
>NZ_WSPP01000039.1:0-16591 GCF_009767705.1 Myroides sp. LoEW2-1
TTGATAGCTTCTCAGATAAGCTCCATTTCTTGTATTTCATAAGTCCAAAGTTATGTAATTAATTTACTAGTTTCACTCCAGCTTATTTAGGGGCTAAGATATGTTTCTAATTTGTTTTTATTCATTTTTATAGGCTAAATCTTTCTGTTCAATGATGTATATCAGGTATTCTGTGTTTTTATTTTTTGTAATTTGTAAGGACTTTAAATAAGACTTTTTACAAACTAAAATAGCGCATACTTATGAAATATGTATCAGCAGAAGAAGCTGCGAAAGTAGTCGAATCAGGCAATAGAATTTATGTACATGCCGCAGCGGCAACCCCTAATATATTAACGAAAGCGATAAGTGATCGCGCCAGTGAATTGAGAAATGTTGAATTTTGTCATATTCACACAGAAGGACCTGCTCCTTATGCTGATCCTTCTTTGGCTGATAGTTTTCATGTAAATTCATTTTTTATAGGAAAGAATGTAAGACACACAATAACTGAAGGGAACGGATCGTATACGCCCGTTTTTTTAAGTGAAGTACCTACTTTATTTCGAAAAGGCGTACTGAAAATAGACGTTGTTCTTATTCAAGTTTCACCTCCTGATGAACATGGTTTTTGCTCATTAGGTGTTTCAGTAGAAGGAACTGTTGCTGCTATGGAGAATGCTCGATGGGTCATTGCCCAAGTCAATAAGAATATGCCACGTACATTTGGAGATAGTGTATTGCACATATCAAAAATTGACTTAGCAGTAGAACATCACTCGCCGATTTATGCGAGTAAGCAATTGCCTATCACAGATACAGAGAAGGTTATAGGGCAGTATGTAGCAGAATTGATAGAAGATGAAAGTACGCTTCAAATGGGGATTGGTTCTATTCCTAATGCTGTTTTATCTCAGTTGACTTCTCATAAGCATTTAGGTTTGCACACGGAGATGTTTTCAGACGGGGTAATTGATTTGATAGAAAGTGGAGTAATTGATTGTTCTCGAAAAACAATAGCAAAGGGTAGGGCACTTGCAACCTTTTTATTGGGGTCAGAGCGCTTGTACAAATTTGTAGATAACAATCCTTTTATTGTGATGAAAGAGTCAAGTTATGTCAATGACACTTCTATTATCCGACAAAATCCTAAAGTTGTAGCGATTAACTCTGCCTTAGAAGTTGATTTAACAGGACAAGTGTGTGCAGATTCACTTGGAGTAAAGATGTATTCTGGCGTTGGAGGTCAAATGGACTTTGTAAGAGGAGCTTCTTTGAGTAAAGGAGGAAAAGCGATCATTGCTTTGAGTTCTACAAGTAATAAAGGACATAATCGCATCGTTCCCTTTTTAAAACAAGGAGCAGGGGTGGTAACCACTCGTGCGCATGCTCAATATATTGTGACAGAATATGGTGTAGCTGATTTGTATGGTAAAACCTTAAAGCAACGTGTGTCAGCAATGGTAGAAATTGCACATCCAGATTTTAGAGAAGAAATATTAAAGACGTACTACGAGAGTATAAAGTAAATAAAAAAACTCCCTGTTTTGACAGGGAGTTTTTTTATTAGTTTTTGTATCCAAATAACTCTTTTTCTTTTATCATTTGAGAGATACCTGCAGGAAGTTGTTGTTCCCATCCATCTTTCTTCTCTTGTAATTGCTTTAATACATCACGAGAGAAGATTCCTAAGTGTTTCTCTTCATATTCAGTAATGTCGACAATCTGTCCTTGTTTTTTGAAGAATTTATATAGTTCTTTCATCTGAATATCTACTTTCAGATTAGTAGAATTGATAATATTCTTCTCTTTATCCATCATAGGGTAAAGGTAAATCTTCATGTTTTTTCTAAATAGTTTACCTAAGGCCTCTAATATTCCACCTGTCAAGTTTTTGTAGTACTTTTCTTCAAAAATATTCAATAAGCTACTTACACCTAAACTCATTGCAATTTTCTGATCAGTATAAGTACAGAAATATTCAGTTAGTTTATAGTATTCTTGGAAATTGGAAATCATAACAGTTTGCCCTAAAGAACACAGAAGATCAGCTCTATGTAAGAAGTCTATTTCATCTATTTCCCCTTCTGTTAGTAAATTAGAAAGAGTAATTTCAAAAACAACTGTTGTATTTTGTCTATTCAAGTCATTCTCTCGTATAAACATATCTATGGACTTCTGTGTCATATCCATATTTACAATTGTCACAGGTCTAAAACTACCTCTAAGGGCAAGAATGTTTTGTTTGTATAGTACATTAGCTGGTAGTTTGCTTTGTCCATCACTGCCAAACATCACTGCATCTGTCATACCATTTTTTACCAAGAACAAGCTCATTAGTCTATTGTCAACGTCTTGAAATAAAGGTCCAGAAAAGTTGATACTGTCAATTTCTATTTGATCTTTATCCAAGTGATCATATAGGCTGTGTATAAGTTTTTTTGGGTCGTGATTTTGGTAGTAAGCACCATAGATTAAGTTCACTCCTAAAATACCCAATGTTTCTTGTTGTAGTTTAGAATCAGTTTCTTTGAATTGAATGTGTAGAACTATTTTGCTAAAAGCTTGGTCAGGCTCTGATTGAAACTTTATCCCAATCCATCCATGTCCTTTGTTTTTCTTAGCGTAATCAATAGTAGCTACAGTATTGGCATAGCTAAAAAAAGTTTTGTTAGGATTGTCTTCGCGTATTAATCGGTCTTCTAATTTACGCGTTTCGTAATCTAACATTTTGTTTAATCTACTTTCAGTAACGTATCTTCCATCTTCTTCTACAGAGTAAATAGCATCACTAAATACTTTATCATAGGCAGACATTGCTTTAGCGATTGTTCTTGAGGAACCTCCAGCACGGAAAAAATGTCTTACAGTTTCTTGTCCTGCACCAATTTCAGCAAAAGTACCATAAATATTGTTGTTCAAATTTATGCGTAATGCTTTATCAGAGATAGCGGGTTGGTGTTCAATTAATCTATCTCCTTCTAATACTAAGTCTTCTGAAAATTTCTTCATTAATTAGCTTTTTAAACAAACGTAACAAATATCGTACAAGAAAAAAAGATAAACCTTACTTTTGTAATAAAATTAAATGTTTTGGAGGTATATTTTTTAGGAACAGGTACATCACAAGGGATTCCAATAATTGGGATTGATCACCCAGTAGCACACAGTACAGATCAAAGAGATAAAAGACTTAGAACTTCTGTGCTAATAAAGTGGGATGATGTAACACTTGTTATTGATTGTGGTCCTGATTTTAGACAGCAAATGTTAAGTGCGAAGTGTGAGTATCTCGACGCAATCTTATTTACACACGAACACGCTGATCATATCGCAGGATTGGACGAGATTAGACCTTTCAGCTTGTTGTACGGTGACTTGCCTATCTATGCTTCTGAGCAAGTAATGGAGGCTTTGAAGAAGCGATATGATTATATTTTTGCTACTGAGAACAGGTATCCAGGAGCTCCTTCAGTTCAACAAAATTTAATTAACTCATCTACTCCTTTTTATATTAAAAACAAGGAAATACAAGCTTTGGATATTATGCATGGCAATTTGCCTATTCTTGGATATAGATTAGGTGACTTAGTTTATATTACGGATGCAAAGTATATTGATGAGAGTCAAAGGGAAAAGATAAGAGGTTGCAAAGTATTAATCGTAAATGCTTTGAAAGTAAATGAGCATCCTACTCACTTTAATCTTGAGGAGTCTTTGGCATTTATCCAAGATATCAATCCTGAAAAAACCTATTTAATCCACATTGCACAAGACTTAGGATTTCATGCAGAAGTAGAGAAAGTTCTGCCAAAAAACGTATATTTGGCCTATGATAACTTGCAAATTAAAATTTAAAATAACCACTATATAATGAGACATAAAGCTTTTTTTTACCTATTCGTATTTTCACTTTTAATCATTGTGTTTTTGTATGCAACGAATAAAAATATGACTAGGTCAGAAGAGAAAAAGACTGAAATTGCTAATAAGAGGATTGATATTATACGAGATTCTCTGAAGTCAGTAGTAATGGAATTGAATGAAGCAAAGTATTTTTCTATTGATGGCAATTCAGATGCTCAAGAGTATTTTAACTATAAAACTTTAGATGATAATCTTGCAGGTATAAAAGAACAAGTATTGGCTTTAAATCATCAAGAGAATGGCAATCCTTTGGTTCCTTACGGTAAGGTAAATGACGACAAAGCTTTAATTAATAAAGTGAGTATCTTGAATCACCGTTGGTTGATTGCTGAGTTTTTTATTGGAGATTTAAGGGGAGAAGTACTTGTTAAGTATTTCTACAGTGAAGGCAAGCCTACTGATTTCGAGACAATCGAAACTGTGTTATACAATAATAAATAAACGATAAATTAATATGAGAGCTTTAGTTATTTCTGTTTTATTAATTAGTTCAATGTTTGTTTCTTGTGACTTTGTGCTAAAGGACAATAAGAGTCAAAATGAACCTCCTACTGTTTTAACTGATGGAGGAAAGACTATTGTGGGGGAGGAAGATGAGCATGGTTGTACTTATTCTGCAGCATATCGTTGGAGTAAACTCCGCAAAGATTGTATTCGACCTTTCGAAGAAGGGTTTAGATTAAATCCGATCGAAGAAGATAGTGTCTTACACGAGCAAATTATAGATGAAGAAAATGATATTGATGAGAACCAGGTAAGTTGCTTTGTTATAGTAAGTGAAGACAAAAAGTTCGCAGAGATCTTTTTACCTAATGAGTTAAAGAGTATTCTGTTAGAAGAAAAGAATATAAGTGGTCTTTACAGCAATGAGGGTTGGGAGTTGGATACCAGAGAAGATATGGTTTTGAAAGAAAAGGGAGAAACGGTCTTTTCTGCTGCTAAAACAATAGAAATGAATATCATTAGTCCGGATCAGGAATTGACGGAGTAAGTGATTGGAAAATACAAAAGAGGGAGGTGACTATATTTAATCACCTCCCTCTTTTTTATTGTTCTAAGAAATCTTTAAAGTCTTTGAAGTTTAAAGGATGTACTCCATGACCTACGGGATATTCTTTGTATTGAAAATCGATGTTTAAGCTTTTTAGTACAGTGGGTGTTTGTCTTGCCCAATCAACGGGAATGACTTGATCAACTGTACCGTGTGAAGCAAAGAACTTAATCTTAGAAAAATCATTTGATTCGAAGTTCTCATTGATAATGTTTGTATTGAAATATCCACTTAAAGCGACTACTTTGTTTACCTTTTCGGGATAAGATAATGCTATTGAATAACTTAAAATAGCTCCTTGACTAAATCCAACTAAATTAACGTTGTTTGAGTCAATAGGGTACTTTTGAAGCAATTCGTCTATAAACTTTACGATTAATTCTCTCGATTCTATCGCCTGTGCGTCATCAGAGAATTTGTTTGCATCTGCATCAAAATGTATTGCATACCATGCATATCCATAAGGAGGAACAGGGTAGGGTGCACGGGCAGAAACAATATAATATTCATCAGATAATTCTGAAGCGAAAGAGAAAAGATCTTCCTCATTACTTCCATATCCATGCAAAAGGATGATTAAGGGATTCTTATCCTTAATTACCTTAGGCTCTTTAAGTATATATGATATTGATAAAGATGTGTCCATAGTGATATTTTAAGCAGATAATTTATTAAACCATTTTTGAAAGTAAACTCCAAAAGCAGGTAGTACTTTGATGTCATTACTCAATGATCCTACAAAGCTATATACCCACAAGATGAAAAAACACAGGAAGAAACCTGAAGTCATAAACCAAGAGTTTGCCATTCCCACAAAGTAAGCTAATGCATAAAATAGGAGGTGAATCCCAAAAGCTTGTTTGATATAAAAGCCAGAGTATTTATTTTTTGAATCAATATTGCTAAATATAGCTACAAGGCAACCAATAATTGTAATATGTGCTACTACTGCCATTGTCTTTCCTTTTTTTACTTCTTCAGCGCTAATAAAAAGCTGTGACTTTCCGCCTTCTTGATTTTTCTGTGTATTCATTTGATTTTACTCTTTATTCAGTGTTATATTATTGTTGTTTATACAGCCAATTACTTTTCCTTTCAGTTGTAAGTTTAAAAAGGCTGAGTTATGTGATTTAGATAGTATATTCTTTTTCGTAAAAGTATATTCTCCTTCAGTTGTAAATAACGATAGATTTGCTTTTTCTCCTTCTTTGATTGATACTTTTTCTAATTGAAAGATGGCTCTTGCCTTTGTTAATTTTTCAACGATTACATCGACTGGCAATATGGTATTCAAAGCGGTGAATGCACTCTCTAAACCGATTGTTCCAAAAGAGGCTTTGTCAAACTCCAGCTTTTTGTGTTCAATATCCAGTGGATTGTGCTCAGAAGTGATACAGTCAATTGTGCCGTCTTTTACTGCTTCAATTAATGCTTGGCGAGTGTTTTCATCTCTTAGAGGAGGTAATACTTTGTATCTGGTATCAAATTCTCTTAGCTTTTCGTCTGTCATCACTAAGTGATGTACTGCAACACTACAAGTAACTTGTAAGCCTTTCTTTTTGGCTTCTTTAATCAGTTCAATTGACTTCGCAGTAGATATAGTAGGGATGTGTAACTTTCCTCCTGTATACTCCAGTAAGAATAGGTTGCGTGCTATTTGAATTTCTTCTGAAAGAGCAGGAATTCCCTTTAGACCTAATTTTGTTGCCTCAGTTCCCTCGTTAGCAACTCCTTTCCCAATAATACTGTCGTCTTGACTGTAAGCGATAACTAAGCCGTCAAAATCTTGAACATATTGTAGTGCTATTTTTAAAACATTGGCATTGCCAATTGCCTTTTTATAATCTCCAAAAGCTATAGCTCCAGCATTCTTCATGTCAAACAATTCTGCAAGATCAGTACCTTTAGACCCTACTGTTAAAGCGCCTATAGGGAAAACTTCAGTTGTAGCTCCTTGTGCTTTTTGCTTGATAAAGTTAACTATGGTTTGGTTATCTGTAATTGGATTGTTGTTAGGTTCTACAGCAATCTGTGTAAATCCACTTTTAGCTGCTGTAAGCAATCCGTTTTGTATATTTTCTCTTTCCTCGAATCCTGGTTCTCCTAAACAAACGGATGAATCAAACCAGCCTGGCGAAATGTGTAAATTATCTTCCTTGATAATTAATTCATCGGACGTAGGCTCGATCGTATTGGCAATTTGTGTAATTAAGCCATTCTCAATTTTTAAATCAACAAGTTGATTGTGGTGCGTACTTGTTGTGTCAATTACTTTAACTTTCTTTAAAATGATATTCATCTTTTATAGCGTAGTTTTAAATTATGATGTGTTGTTACTGTTGCAAAAATACTTTAAATTCTCAGAAATTGATCTTTCTCTATTCAAATTCGTTAGGGCATAAAAAAATACATCTATATAATAGATGTATTGAATTATTTTGAAGATAGCACTTTGGAATTGTTATAGCAATCATTTAGGGCTTGATAAATTTGAAAATCTGTTGCGGTATAAATAAATTTATCAGAATAGCTACAATTTTGAAGAGTCTTGACGATATCCTCTCTTGTAATGTCTAATAACCCACAGACAATCTCTCTATCATACCTCGTTTGCATTAAAGCGATCATGTTTTGATCTTCCTTAATTGCATCCAATTTCTTGAGCTTTTTATCTTTTCCTTTAAACATATTATAGACTGCGTCGACAGGGCTAAAGAAAGTCCCTATTGCTGAACTATAATACGGTGTTCTATTTCTTCTGTAAAAGTCAAATTCCATTTTGTCATTTAACTCTAATAATTTGGTATCGACTTCTAATATACCTGTTAAGTCAAATTTTCTAATAATAATCTCGTCTAACATAATGGTTTGCTCTTCAAAGTAAATCTTTAAATTCTCGTTGTTAAGCCAGTCATTGGTCACTTTAAGTTTGATCGGATTATAGCCAGGGTAGGAGAAGTGTATAGAGTCGTTTAGGTTCGCCTCTAAGGCAAATGTACCATCCCTTTTGCTGACAGTTCCTTTTACTCGGGTAATGTTTATTACATTGACATCGTCAATAGGTAAAAATGACTTATCATTAATGATAGTACCTTTTACTTCATTTTTGCTTTGGGCAAAAACAGTAAAGGAGCTCAGTATTAGAAATAAAAAAACTGTAAAATTTCTCATAGTTTTAAGATTGCTTAAAAATAAAAGATATTTTACAGTTTTAAGTACTATTTCGTAAAAATTAACAAATTAGTTTCTTCTTGTTCTTCTTGAAGATCCTGCATCGCTACTTCTTCTCGAGCTTCTTTCGTTACGTGGAGCTCTGTTGTTGTCAGAATTTCTATCTGATCTTCTTTCACCACCACGTCTGTCATCAGATCTTCTTTCACCACCGCGTCTGTCGTCAGATCTTCTCTCACCACCGCGTCTGTCTGAATTTCCACTTCTGAAAGATCTTTCTCCACCTCTGTCGTTGCTACGTCCACCTCTTCTGTTGTGGTCACGTCTATTGTTGTTTCTACCTCCATCATTGTTAGAGATTTCAACATTTACTCTACGACCTTTGTAAGATTCTTCGTTTAAGATAGACATTACTTTCTCAGCGTGATCTGCTTCAACATTGAAGAAAGAGAAACCTTCTTTTACGTCAACTTTGAATAAATCATCTCTACCTAAATCCAATGTCTCTTTTAAGTAATCCTTAAGAGTCATCCAATCTAAATCGTCTTTAGCTCCTAAGTTGATGAAGAAACGAACTGCACCGTCTGATGGAATTTCTTTTGAGTTTCCACGAGATGAAGATACAGAAGTTAAATTATTAGAAGGTTTTTGGTAGTAATCTAAGAATCTGTTGAATTCTACAGAAACTACTTTCTTGATAATTTCCTCTTTGTCAAAATCTTGAAGTAATTCAGTAATCGCAGGAATGAATGATTCAATCTCTTGATTAACCTCTACGTCTTTGATTCTATTTGCTAAGTGGTATAATTGAATTTCGCAAATCTCAATACCTGAAGGGATTGGTTTCTCTTCAAATTTTGTTTTGATAATTCTTTCAATTTGACCGATTTTTCTAAGTTCACTTTTGGTAATGATTACCATAGATGTACCTGATTTACCTGCACGTCCTGTACGACCACTACGGTGAGTGTACGTTTCGATTTCGTCTGGTAATTGGTAGTTAATTACGTGTGTAATGTCGTCAACGTCAATTCCACGAGCAGCAACGTCTGTAGCTACTAACATTTGAATTTGTTTACCGCGGAAAGATTTCATTACTGCATCTCTTTGCGCTTGTGATAAATCTCCGTGTAAAGCAGCAGCATTATACCCGTCTTCAATTAACTTTTCAGCAATTGCTTGTGTATCTCTTTTTGTTCTACAAAATACAACTGAGAAAATGTCAGGGTTAGCATCAGCTAAGCGTTTAAGTGCTAAATAACGATCTCTACCTCCAACAAGGTAAAATTCGTGACTAACATTTGTCGAAGCTTGATTTTTGTGTCCAACTGTAATTTCTTCTGGAGTTTTCATAAACTCTCTTGCAATACTTGCTACCTCTGCAGGCATTGTTGCTGAAAACAACCAAATGTTTTTTTCTTCTGGAGTATCCGCTAAAATAGCTGTGATATCGTCATAGAAGCCCATATTAAGCATTTCATCCGCCTCATCTAAAACACAGTACTCAATATCTTTGATATTAACCATACCTCTGTTGATCATGTCCTGCATTCTACCAGGAGTAGCAACAATGATATTTGCACCGCGTTTAATTTCTCTTGCTTGTTCTGTGATGCTTGCACCACCGTAAATAGCAACAGTATGTAGGCCTTTTACGTACTTAGCGTACTGTTTAATTTCGTTTGCGATTTGCAAACATAACTCTCTAGTCGGCGATAAGATAAGAGCTTGCGTATTTTTTTTAGACAAGTCTATCTTCTGGATCAAAGGAAAACCAAATGCTGCGGTTTTCCCAGTTCCCGTTTGGGCTAACGCAACAATATCGGTATTTTTTTCTAATAATAAAGGAATCGCCTTTACCTGGATTTCTGATGGATTTTCAAATCCTAAATCACTAATCGCTGATAGAAGGGATTCATTTAATCCTAATTGTTCGAAATTGTTCATATAAATATTAAAATAGCCGCAAATGTACTACTATTCAATGAAAAATTATACTTCAAAGTCATTTATTATTGAAAAATAAATAATTTAACGCTTTGTATATGCCTTTTCATGTCGATTAAACAGTGATTTTTCAATTGTTTTTAGGTAAGGTGTTCATTATTAAATAGTTTGGTCTTAGCCTAAAAAGTGTGCCATTAATGTTTTAGACTTTTTTGTTAAAGTGTGATTGGTAGAAAGATGAGACGATGTGATTGGTTCTTTACTTGTGAAGATGTAATAGGAGTTTGTGTTTGTAATGATCAGTATATTAGTGTTTTGTTAATTGTATTGGCTGTAAAAAATGATTGTGAGAGTATTGTTTACTTTTTTGATATGTTGTCTAATATAAAGTATTGTATCAGCTCAAGTGACTAAACCACTATTTAATAAATCGGATACCTTAGACAAACAAAGAGTAAATGAAGAGGAAGGAAGGTATTGAGTTATTACAAACAAAGGAGAAGTGTACTTTGTTGATTATGATAATAAACCTATGAAAAATACAGGTATAGCGTATTGTGGTAACTTTAAACCATTTGTTGAGTATGAAATAAAAAAGGAAAAGGATATTTTTAATATTTATGAGATATGTGGTACTTATGCCCCTTATACTGTAAGCAGTGTGATATTAGTAGATTCTATTAAACTAATAAAGAGTGTAAATGTTTTAATTTTTAATGGACAAAAGACTATTGGTTATTCAAGTTAATCCAATGTAGTTTCAAGAAATTCTCTATAGTATATTTTAGAGAGAGAAGGGAAGTATCGTTTGTACAGTCAGCCTGATATAGGGTATGATAGTATTGTATTTGAAAGCAATCCTTCTGAATTAATTGTTGAGAAAGAGAAGAAGTATGGTTTAGCAAAAATAACTACATTAAAATATAAAGAACTAAAACGATTAAATGAATATTTATTTATACGTGAGTTGTTTGATGGAAGAAAAGTGTATGTTGATACTCAGGGGAGGGAGTACTTTCTCAGAAAATAGGATTAACAAAAATAAACAACAAGGGCAGTCTGTGCAGACTGCCCTTGTTGTTTATTTTTGTTGCGTTAGCAAGAAATTGACTAATTGACTAACAGCCTTTCCTCTATGGCTAATGGCATTTTTTTGCTCTATAGTTATTTCGGCAAATGATTTATCCATACCCTCTGCTACAAAGATTGGGTCGTAACCGAATCCTTGATTACCTTGGCGCTCTTTTAATAAATGACCATCTATAATACCTGTGAAGTAGAAAGTTTCTGTATGTAAGTTTAGGCAAATTACTGTTTTGAAATTCGCCTTGCGGTTATCTTTATCTTTTAGTGTTTCTAATAATTTGTCAATATTCGCATCGTCATTTTTATCCTCGCCAGCATATCTTGCAGAGTACACACCTGGGGCTCCATTCAGTGCATCTACTTCGAGTCCTGAATCATCAGCGAAGCAATCATAACCATAGTGTCTTTTGACAAAGTCAGCTTTTAGTTTGGCGTTGCCCTCTATTGTGTCAGCTGTTTCTGGGATGTCTATATTACATCCAATATCTTCAAGACTTAAAATTTCTATTGAATCAGGTAGTTGATTCTTGATTTCCTTAATTTTGTTTTTGTTGTTTGAAGCAAATACTAATTTCATAGTGTTGTTGTTTAGCTTATGTAATTCCAAATAGTTGTTTTGCTATTTAGTACGTTTAATTTGTTTTTAATATTTTGATTTGTTTCGTCTTCTAAGTTAGGATCTTCTTTTAGAAGTTGTACAGCCTGATGTCTTGCATAGTGTAGGATATCTTGGTCCTTAACGATATCTGCTATTTTTAAAGGAAGCGTTCCGCTTTGTTGTTTTCCCATGATATCTCCGGGACCTCTAAGCTTTAGATCTACTTCGGATATTTCGAATCCATCATTGGTACGGCACATAGTTTCCATTCTGATTTTTGAGTCATTACTCAGTTTATCTCCGGTCATAAGGATACAATAACTTTGTTCAGCGCCTCTACCCACGCGGCCTCTTAGCTGGTGTAGTTGAGATAAACCAAAACGCTCCGCACTTTCGATAATCATTACAGAAGCATTCGGGACATTCACGCCAACTTCAATTACAGTTGTTGCGACCATGATATTTGTGTTTCCCTTAGCAAATCGATCCATTTCAACTTCTTTTTCAGCAGGAGTCATCTGACCATGAACAATGCTTACACTGTATTCAGGTAAAGGGAAATCTCTGGATATCCCCTCATATCCCTCCATGAGATTTTTGTAATCCAAGGTTTCGCTTTCTTCTATTAGTGGATATACGATGTATACTTGTCTTCCCTTGGCAATTTCCGTTCTGATAAAATGCCAAACAGCCAATCGCTTCCCTTCAAAATAATGAAGGGTTTCTATTGGTTTTCGACCAGGTGGGAGTTCATCTATAACTGAAACATCAAGATCTCCATACAAACTCATGGCAAGAGTACGGGGAATAGGTGTAGCTGTCATGACTAATACATGGGGAGGGAGGACATTTTTAGTCCACAATTTTGAACGTTGTTCAACACCGAATCGATGTTGTTCATCTATAATCGCTAAGCCGAGATTTTTAAAAATAACTTTATCTTCAAAAAGCGCATGAGTTCCAATTAAAATCTGCAGTTCTCCGCTTTCAAGTTCTTCGTGAATGATTCGGCGTTCTACTGTTTTGGATGATCCAGTCAATAACTTTATATTTAAATTCAACGGTTGGGCAAATTCGGATATACCAATAAAGTGTTGCGTTGCCAAAATCTCTGTCGGGGCAACAATACAAGCTTGGAAACCGTTGTCTAAGGCTAATAAGCAGCTGAGAAAAGCAACAATTGTTTTTCCCGATCCTACATCTCCTTGTAGTAAGCGATTCATTTGAGCCTCTTGGCCAACGTCATTTCTAATTTCTTTAATTACCCTCTTTTGAGCTCCTGTTAATGGGAAGGGTAAATGTTCTTTGTAAAAAGTATTGAAATAGTCGCCAACAGTTTTAAAAGGAAAACCTTTAATCTTGTGTTTACGCGCAATATTTTTTATTAGCAACTGCATTTGAATATAGAAGAACTCTTCAAATTTCAATCTAAATTCTGCTTTGGACAGTAGGTTTGGGTCTTTTGGGAAGTGAATATTAATTAAGGCATCTCTCATAGAGAGTAGGCTTAATCTTTGTCGCATTTCCTTCGGTAAAGTGTCATTGAACAATTGATGAGTTTCAACTAAAAGTTGATTCATTAATTTATTCATTGCCTTATTTGATATCTTCGAACCTAATTTTTCAGTAGAAGGATAGACTGCTTGCATGGCAGAAGAAAGGTTCTTTTGGTGGTCTTCTAACAGCTCTAATTCTGGATGTGGAATTGAAAAAGAGTAGTTGAAACTATTCAATTTGCCAAATGCAACATAAGGAGTGTTGATTTTTAGATTCTCTTTAATCCATTTAAAACCTTGAAACCATACGAGTTCCATTTCTCCAGTACCATCTGTGAAAGTCGCTACAAGGCGTTTGCCTCTTTTTTGTTCAACTGTTTTTAAGTGAATGATTTTTCCAATGATTTGTACTTCGCTATTATTGCCATTTAGTTCATTGATGCTATAGTATTTTGTACGGTCAATGTATCTATTTGGATATAGATGTAGTAGATCTCTATAAGTAAAAATACCCAATTCTTTCTTTAGGAGATCTCCCCTCTGTGGGCCAACTCCTTTAAGGTATTCAATTGGTGTATCAAGTAGATTTCTCGACATGTTTATTAAGTTAAATACGGGGCTAAGATACAAATTTATGTCGGCAACTCCTCTACGTTTCTTCTTTGGTATTGCTATAATCCTAAGCAAAAAGTGAGTTTTTTACCTTAGAGTTTTAACCTTGAATCCCCTTTGCTCAAACCCAACAAAGGAAATCTAAATCACAAGTTTTCAATTTACTTTAAAACTCTACTGTAGCAAACTTGTATCATTCATTCTATTTCGTGTTAGATCCTTCTTTTTCGCTTAAATACCTATGGTACCTTGTAGGTGAAAATTGTCTAATAACCCACAAGGGATAGTGTCTTAAGCAAGTATGTTTCGCTTTTTCTAATTCCGATTATTGATTGCACAATTGATTTGCCATTCATCTGAGAAAAAGTAAAAGAATAAAAAATCAAAGCTGAAAATACGGGTGTGTAATATTATTTGAGATGTAGGAATGAGGAGTGTAGGAGCTTATTTTTTGCTTTGAACTCCACTGTTTTTCATACTTATTTAATTTTGTTTTACATATATAGCGTATGCTTACTCAAAAAACAAATAGGTTAGCCAAATATTTATGCTGAAGTTATTCAAATAGTATTAATTTTAACAAATAAAATAAAATTAAAATAATTGCTGTGAAAAATAAATATTTTAAAACTTTCTATTTCGTCTTTTTATTCATGTTGTTTGGGTGCAGTTCTTCTGATTATGAATTAGTTAATAATGGCCCGTTAAGTGGTACAATGTGGGAGATGACGGAAATGAATGTTTTAAGCGAAGAAGGAAACGTTGAGATGAAGTTGGATGTGTATGGTTATCAAAAGATGCTTTTTTTTAAGCATGGAGGTGTTCTATCAGTGAGTGAGCATAAGGAAGGAAGTGAACAGTATACTGTCAAGTTTGATTCAAATTTATCAGAGGACGTGCTTTGTATCAAGTACGAGGAAAGTAATGAAAAGGTAAAGGGAATAGTGAATTTAAGAGAGAATAGGATTAGTATTCGATATAAAGTTGGTACACTGAAAGGAAGTCATCGTGAGGAAACTCAAAGCGAAAGCGATCTACCGAACAATTACTATGAAGAAGTGTATAGAAAAGTTCAGTCGTATAAAGAGTAAGTTGATTTAGTGACAATGTGGAATCGCATTGATGAAAATATATGAAAAAGTCCATCACTGTTTAAGTGTAAGTGGAATACAGAACAAGAGGTTAGCTTAGCTAACCTCTTGTTGTTTTATTTTTTCTCTTTAGAAATTAATTTGACTAAAGTATAGCGAATAGAAGGAGCATCTGCTGGAGGATTTTTTAATTCAGTACGTTTTACTTCTACTACGTACTCGAATCCTTCTTCGTACTCAAATCCCTCAATCCCTTGATACATAAATTGCCATTCTGCATCTTTACTCTCTTTAATTTGCATACATTTCATTGGCCCGACACCTGTACAGTCTGCTAACTTATCTGCAATAATGTAAGTAACTGTTCCTTCAATCTGCACTTCTTCTTGTTGTGCAACAGGTTGTACTTCTTCAGTCTTTTGTTCAGAATTAGGAACTGTTGTGTCTTCTTTCTTTTCATTGTTTTTACAAGAAACAAAAGCCATTGCGCTAATTGCAATTAATAAAATCGCCTTTTTCATAGTTGTGTTTTTTAAATAAATACTGATTTTTAAGTACTTATACTTTTTTTTCAGTGTGTTGATTATCACTGAGATAGTCAATAATACTTGGTAATAAAAATAGTGATTTTATTGTTGATAGCAGCATGTTAAAGTGTTTTTTAGTATGTTAAAGTGAGAAATAGAATCTTAGCTATTAGAATGGTTTGCCAAAAAGGGTGTACCGTTGTGTGGTCATTAGTCTTAGGTTGAACAAAAGGTAAAAATCTCTGTGGGTATTCACCAGTTTAATTTAAAATACAAAAAGCTAATAGTATGCCCATAACAGAATACTTGTGTAGTGATATTGGGTAAAAGCTTTCTGATCTTCTGATTGTTGTTAAAGAATTATTTTCTAAGTATTGCTTTCTGTGATTCAATAGGAGTACTTCTTTTTTGTAAAGTAGCAAAACCCGTTTTGTATGATTATTTTCAAATTAGTGTGCTTTTGGTTGCACTTTCTTCGGGTTTTCTTGCAGCTTGCTGGGGGTTTTCTTGGGAAAACACTCCTTTTGGGCAGTAAAAGTGCAAGGATACTCGAAGAAAGGTGCAAGAAAGTCCGATGAAAGTATTGGTGTTCTTTATGTTTAGTAAGGTTGAATTTAGTCAAAGAGTTTCACAAGGTGAAAGTAGGTGTAGAAGTCCTGATTCAATTGCCCCCGCATTTTAAATGGTTTATTGCTTTTGGTGTACTCTGTATTCAGTGAATAGATAAGGGGATAATCAAAACAAAGGTTGTTTTAAAGGTTTAAAAACATTCAAGAAACCTTTTTTAAATCGATTTAAAAGCTGTTTTAAGAACTTTTAAGCTGTGTTAAGGCAAGTTGTTATTTTTCCACTGATAAAGGAAATAAAAGTAGCTATAAGTGTTTTAAAGTAGGGGGAGGTAGGTTTAGGGATGGTGATGATATAGAGTTTTTCTTGGTAAGTAAGGGGGAATCATTCTGTACTTGTCAACTTTTAGCACTGGATTGAAGTGAGAGTTTGCTAAGTAACGTGAGTTCGATATAAGAAAAAGCAAAAAAAAGCTATAAAAAAAGAGATAGGATTAGTATATTTAAGGTTCTGAATCACAAATATTTAACTAAAACTAT
>NZ_WSPP01000325.1:0-591 GCF_009767705.1 Myroides sp. LoEW2-1
ATACTACTAAAAAACAAGGCGAAGAACTGTCCACTTTCACACTGGAATACACTGTTCACTTTCACACCGGAATAGGCTGTTCACTTTCAGTGGAATATTCATATAGAGAACAACGCAATAATCTATACCCTTATTTAGCTGCAAGTTTGGAGACAGTTGTTAGTGAGTTTTTTGTTAATTTATTTGGAGATAAATCAGAAATTATAGATTGTACTAAGCTTGAAGGAGACGTAAAAAAAATAAGTCTTGTAGCTTGTAGAAAATGTGAAAAAGTAATTACTAAGCCGAATTTAGAGATGCTTTTTATAGATACTATGCCAAAAATGACTGAGATAGAAGGGTTGTCTAAACTAATAGACCTAAAAGACTTAACTATATATAGAACACCAAAATTTAATAACTTTGATGATATTAAAGTATTGAAAAATTTATTGTTTTTGAATTTGGATAATAGCAAAACATTGGTAAATCTAGATTTTTTAACAGAAGGTATGCACCCGAGCAAGTACATCTTGTGAGATATAATTATTCTTCTACAACGTTTGAGTTTAATGTTTTATAGTTATGAGGATATAAATCTGTAATGTTCTT
>NZ_WSPP01000326.1:0-358 GCF_009767705.1 Myroides sp. LoEW2-1
TTTTTTATATTTTCGATTAGCGCGTTAATTCAAATCTTTCGACTTGCCTTACTCTCTTTTTTGTATGCTGTTGTCCAATATGTCTTAGAACGTATTCTTCTTGTTTTTCTCACTTGTGTTTCAAAGCGAGTGCAAAAGTAGAAAACTTTATTTTACAAACCAAACTAATTCGGCTTTATTTTTTAAAGTTTTTTGTATCTTGCTTGTATTAATGTTTTTAGATAAAAAATCCTTGCTGGAAATCAGCAAGGATTTCAAAAGAAGGGCGACGACATACTCTCCCACTGGTTAGCAGTACCATCTGCGCTAGCGGGCTTAACTTCTCTGTTCGAAATGGGAAGAGGTGAGCCCCGCCGCA
>NZ_WSPP01000327.1:0-272 GCF_009767705.1 Myroides sp. LoEW2-1
CCTAATTCAGTAACACACATCGGCGATTGGGCGTTTCGAGGGAACAACCTTACAGAAGTAACTATCCCTAATTCAGTAACACACATCGGCGATTGGGCGTTTGAAGGGAACAACCTTACAGAAGTAACTATCCCTAATTCAGTAACACACATCGGTTCCGGGGCGTTTCGAGGGAACAACCTTACAGAAGTAACTATCCCTAATTCAGTAACACACATCGGTTCCGGGGCGTTTGAAGGGAACAACCTTACAGAAGTAACTATCCCTAATTC
>NZ_WSPP01000040.1:0-584 GCF_009767705.1 Myroides sp. LoEW2-1
TCTTTTGCTCTAACTTAGATGTCTTTTGCTCTAACTTAGATGTCTTTTGCTCTAACTTAGATGTCTTTTGCTCTAACTTAGATGTCTTTTGCTCTAACTTAGTATTTATTTTGTCTTGTTTGGAAATAGTCTTAGACTGCTTTTTTATAAGCGCCAAAAGTTGTTCTTTCGATAAGTTTTCTAAGTCTATTTCCATGAAGTAAAAATACGTCAAAAGCCCAGAATATACAAGGTTTTAACCTGTTTTACTTCAATAAAAAACGCCTTTTTTGGTTACTTTTGATAACCTGGATTCCCTCTATCATCAGTACTAAATCAGTCCAACTTATTTGAGCTTTACTATGCGTGGGAAAAGCAAAAGTTCCTTGTTCTAAGCGCTTGTGGTATAGTACAAAGCCTCCTGCTTCCCAATGCAAGAGCTTCATTTGATTACAGCGTCTATTGATAAATATATAGACACTTCCACTATGAGCTACTTGATTAAGTTCATTCTGGACAAGTCCACAAAGGCTATCAAAACTCTTGCGCATATCACAAGCTTGTCTATACAAATGAAATTGATTAGAACTACTCAAACTAAACAT
>NZ_WSPP01000328.1:0-12999 GCF_009767705.1 Myroides sp. LoEW2-1
AGTTTTGAGAAACGAAAAAATAAAAAGCACAATGAAATGAAAACCAATTAGATAAAAATAAAAAAGAAGTGATTTTAATTTTTATCGGACGCTAATGATAAAAAATGAAAAAAACAATTATTCTATTTTCAGCACTTTTTACCTTGATGGCATGCTCAAGTGACGACAACAGCACTAAAATCACTGACAACGAAAAACCAATCGAGAAACCAGAAGAACCAGGCAAAAAGTACAAAACAGAAAATGTGATTATTCTTTCAATTGACGGGCCAAGAATGTCTGAGACATGGTTAGAAGAAAAACAACAATACATCCCAAATCGCGTAGAACTACTCAAGCAAGGGGTGTTTATCAACAACTTCCAAAACAATGGTATGACGAATACGAATGCGGGGCATACTGCACTTATAACGGGAGTGTACGATACTATAAGTAACAATGGTAAAGAATTACCTACTTATCCTTCTGTTCTACAACAGTGGTTAAAACACAGCAAAGCAGACTCCCTAAAAGCATGGGTAATCGTTTCTAAAGATAAATTAGCTGTACTAAACAATAGCAAACAACAAGAGTGGAACAATAAATATATGCCTGCAACGGATGCTGGTATAGCAGGTAACGGAACAGGATATAGAGAAGATATGGTTACCATGAATAACTTAAGAGATGTCATGGTTAAACATTCTCCAAATCTAATCGTAGTTAACCTAAAGGATGTCGATTCTTATGGACACGGAAATAATTGGAAGAAGTACATCGAATCTATTCAAATTACTGACCAATCAATTAAGGATATTTGGGACTATATCCAAGCACTACCTCAATACAAAGACAAAACAACATTAATCGTATCTAATGACCATGGAAGACACATTGACGGGCACAAAACAGGTTTTAAAGATCACGGAGATGATTGTACAGGATGTCGTCATATAGAGTTTTTTGCTATGGGACCTGATTTTAAACAAAACGCTACTATTTCAACTGGAAACTACGAGCAAATTGACGTAGCAAGCACTGTAGCTGAATTATTAGAATTTCCTTTAGAATACGCAAAAGGAAAAGTAATAAAAGATGCTTTTAAATAAGCTATACAAAAAGAGATCATTCTCGATTATACGATAAACCCATAAACAAAAGGTCATTATATGCATCATGGAGTTTGCATTTATTGATAATAAGCGCACTATAGTAATATTAACAAACTAATAAATGAGCTTTAAATCAAAATCATCTTCTCCTAATGGGCTAACACATAATCGAAGCTTAAGATAATTAAGGCAATATATCACTGTCCAAAAGAAAAGAGGGTATCTAAAATTTAGATGCCCTCTTTTTCATTTATCTATTTTACAATTGTTGCATATTATGTTACCTTACAGTAAAATAGCCATCTTTGCAAACCAAGTTTACCTATAACTTAGGATAAATCGGATCTGTGATAGGCTTAGCTGGACTTACATATACTTTTTTACTTTTAATGTATTCTTCACCTCCTACTTTACCTTCAACCAAAACAGGTACAACTACGTTGCCATTAGGTCTAATCTGAAAATAGTCAGACTTAAATACTTCATTCTTTACTGTCGTTAATTCCAATCGTCCATCCAGTGCTAAATTTGCTGTAGACACGACTTTATAATTAAAACTGGTATACTCTTTTCCAGATTTATCTACCATATGAGTATTAATAAAATCCGCAGTTACATCTTTATCGTTTACTGTCATTCCACCGTCATCAGAAGAACAGCTAAAAGCCAAACTACTTAATACCACTGTTAAAACCAAAGCTATTTTTTTCATATTATCTCATTTTAACACAAAATAAAAAAAATAAATTCACAATACCTCTTAAACAGAACACATTTTAACACATCATCAAGTAAAAGTATCCAAAAGAGATCAAATACGGCTACTTTCTAATAAAACTAAAAAAGGGATACTGAGTTCAGTATCCCTTTTCTTTACTCTTGTTTGCGTTTTGGTCCCTTAGAAACAGGCCATTGTTGACGTTCACCTTTTTCATTTAAAGGAAGAACAACCTTTTCTCTTGAAACTAATTCTTCTTGTTCGCTCGCCTTATAGGCTAATATAGCTATCAGGATAGCATTATTTTGTATATCGTCATACACGATTTTATCTGCAGTATCTCTATTGGTATGCCAAGTATATTGTCCGTATCCCCAACTCAATGAACTCAACATAAAACCTGGTATACCTTTACTCACAAATGAAACGTGATCAGATCCTCCTCCAGAAGGAGAACCAGGAAAATGTGTTTTAAGATCTTGCTTAAACGAAGTAGGTACTGCATATAACCAATCTGATAGATATTGATAAGCGTGTAAGAATCCCTGTCCCGAAATATTTGCAATACGTCCAGTACCATTATCTTGATTAAAAACTACTTGAATCTTGTCGTGCAGTTCTGGGTGATCTGCAACAAATGCACGAGATCCATTCAATCCTTGCTCCTCACTTCCCCAGTTTCCAATCAAAATGGTACGCTTAGGATTCGGCAAAACTGTTTTCAAAATACGAACTGCTTCCATCATCGTGATAATTCCAGTACCGTTATCAGTTGCTCCTGTTCCACCATCCCAACTATCTAAATGTGCAGAAAGAACAACATATTCATCTGCTTTTTCACTTCCTTTAAACTCTGCTATGGTATTATACGTTTTGGCAGTTCCAAGATCCTTAGACTGCGCATTGATATTTACCTTTGGAGTAATTCCATTCTCCGCCAATCTGTAGAGTAGTCCATAATCTTCTAATGACAAATCTACTACTGGAATTTTATTAGTATCTGTTCCGAATATTTTATTCGCCCCCATTACCCCACTCCAAGATGACTTTATTACTCCTGCAGCACCTGCATCTTCTAATACTTTAGGTAATTCCTTTTCAGTAAACCCGGTATTCTTAAGGCGTTGAGACCATGCCTTTGATGCTGCGGTTCTTGCTACTGTCATTTTTGTATAAGATTCTTCTGTAGCGTACTCCTTCCACTGATAGTCTGGTCTTCCACTCTCTTGATGCATTGAGATCATGACAAACTTGCCTTTAATCGTAGATAACCAAGAGTTAAACTCTGTAGTGTTCTTTGCATCCACAAGTAAAACCACTTCTGCCTCAACTCCTTGCTTTTTAGTTGCGGGGCTCCATGCTAACTGCGTTCCTTCAAGGCTTTTTAACCTTGGAGAGGTCATCGTAATCTGAGTAGTACCTCTTTCCCATCCTTTCCAAGTTCCATATTCTTCATTACGAGCTTCTAATCCCATAGCGATATATTGGTCTTTTACCCAATTATGTGCTTGCATCATTTGTGGTGTTCCCACTAAGCGAGGCCCAATGACGTCCATTAGTTCAAATGCATAATTCTTTAATTGGGAATTAGCTGTCCCTTCTTTGACAATTGCTTCAACAATTGGATCTTGTGTTGTTTGCGAAAAAATAAATGAACTTGAAAATAAAGTTACTCCAAGTACTCCTACTTTTATAGCCTTGTTAATTCTCATTTTGGTTAGTTTTAATAAAATTATAGGCTAGCAAAATACACAATTAGTACCTTCAGTACAACAGAACTACTCACTTATCTATAAAAAGTGACAATCTTTAACAAATTCACATAAAAAAAGGTGCTTCAAGCACCTTATATCTATTCGTAATATTCATATTCATAGAGAACTCTTGATACGACAAGATCCTTTACTGATTTTTCTAACACAGCAGGATTCCCCTCTTTATCCTTGCCCCATACTTTATAGGTTTGTTCTCGCTTTTGTTCACTATCTCTATCCTCTCTGATCACTTTCTGGATTGTATTATCATCATTATAATAATAACTTTCCACTATGTTAAACGCTATATCAGATACAGTTCCATTACTTTCAATAGATAGCAATTGTCCTTTATCGTTGAAAGAATGTATTTTATTAGATATAAAATCTCCATTCTTTTGATAGGTGATTAACTGGTTATTTGAATTCCATTCCTCTGTAGATATAATCGGAGAAACACCCTCTATCCCTTTTACTTTCAGTTCTCTTTTGTTTCCTTTATATGGTTCGTAATCAATCTTTGAAACGGACAAATCAACGTTTCCAACCTCTGGTTCTTGAACAACTAAATAGCCTTCTACACTTGTAATAAACCCATCTGTATTAAAGTGGTAAACACTTTTTTGAGTTTCAAACTTCTGTAAATCTGTAGTTATTTTTGTATACGTTTTGACTTTCCCTTGTAATCCTTCTACTTGTAAATCATTTTGAACCTTACTATCTTCCGTCTTACAACTGGCCACCGATATTAACAACAACAATAACACTAACTTCTTCATATCTTTTATATATTATTTTTAACATAGAAAATTAACACTTTTACTCCAAATAAAAAAATACTTTAATAGACAAATAAATCCCCCTAAGATCTTATATATTCCATATCTTCGATTTAGCACTTCATTTCCCTTTTTAGATTTAGGGGGCCGTGATTTATACCCACTGGTAAAATTCTTAACTATAGCATAGACTTTACTTTATCTTTTATACCTGATAATTGTAAGTCTATAGGTACTGTGCTTATATCTGTTAACTATACATACCAGTATACACAAAAGCGGTATTATCTTATTCATAATATTCATAGGTATAAGTTATCGTAGTTATAAAACCATCTCGGTGATTATAGACTGTCTCCATAGGATTGCCCATAGCATCTAATGCTCCTTGTGCTACCTCAGTATACTGAACGAATAAATCATCAGTGGTAATGACTATACACACGAGCTGTCCTTCTTCACTATATTCATACATTTCTTCGCTACCCATATCATGCGTCTTATTCGTTTCATAAATCAGTCTACCTTCAGCATCACATCTGCCCAATATAGTTTTATTATTATTCGATGGAAAAACTGCATAAATAGTACTGCGATACTCAGTAGGGTATAACCATTCCTGTACTTCATGATAATCTCTATTGGTAAAACCGCTAATTCCTTTAATCTCTCTTTTTTGATTCTCATAGGCACCATAGACTAAACTCTTTTTAATAATTTTTAGCCCCGTACTCTCACCTATACTATATGCTGTTACAGATTGTATATACCCCTTATCATCAAAGTTATAATCTGTATCATCACCCCATTTAATATTTGATCTATCAGTATAAGTATGTACTTTAAGTCTTTTGACCTTACCCTTCAGGTTCATCAACTGCCAATCCGTGAGTGGTTGTGCCTGTGCAGACGCAAACAGCATTATACACAGTAACGTTACTATCTTATTCATAATATTCATAGGTATACTCTAATTCATAATTAGCATCTATGTCCTCACTAGATATTTTTTGTCTTGTTACATTAGCATACTTATCGAATGTTAAATTAGTTACTTTAATCTTACCATAAGACTCAGTCATAAAACTTGATTTCTCCAACACTTTATACCCCTTCTCATCATACTCGAATATATTCCTAGATATAGTATCCACCTGACTTTTACCTATATACTCTCTTAATACTACCTTATAGGATTGTCTCCCCTTATCATCTGTCTTTACTACCTCCTTATGTATCTGTCCTTTTTCTTCTTCATTATCTATCGTTGTCATATACTCATCCCTAGTAAGCCACTTAGTTGTTGTCACATCATATAACTTATGATCTGCCCCATACGTTTTACTAATTCTAGTACTATCTTGATAAGATGTATATTCCATTCTAGCCAATAAAGAATATTCTCCTGTCTTAGTCTCATCTAAGAGCACCTCTTCTGATATCTTATATCCTTGCTCATCATACAGAGTGATTTGCTTACTTGCTGCTCCTAATAAAGCAACGAAACTATTAGCCACTCTACTCTTCACCTTTCCATTTAACCCTTCTAACTGCGTATCAGGTATAGGGGTAATGGTATCTTTAGTACAACTCGTTAGTACTAACACTAGCATAAACAGTAAACACTTTTTCATTTCCTTTACTTTAGCCTTTTTTATTAATCGTAATATTCGTAGGTGAAGGTTTTATTAAGCACTAATACATCATCCTCGTAATGCTTTTGTACTATTACATTTCCCTTAATATCTAGTTCTACATTTACCACTTTCAACTCTGTAGATGTATTTTTATTTAAATCATTTACTCTAAAACTAATTAAATATCCTTCTGTATTGAACGTATTAACTGTCTCTAATCTTTTACCTGGCAAATCGGTTGAACTTCTAAATTCATCTTCGTACAAACTTTTTACTAAAAGTCCTTTTTCATTAAATGTTTCAGTAGTTATGTTAATCAAAACTTCTTTTTCTTCACTACTTTCTCCCCACGAAATGCCATTACTAATATTAAGGCGAACACTATCTGACTGCCACTCTTCTGTCCCCTTAGCTATCTCTACTTTATCACCTAAAAAGCTTGTCGTACTTCTTTTATTACCTTTATATGGTTCATAGTTCTCCATCATATTTAAAAACATAGTAACATCAGGTGCTTTATCATCAGAAACTGACATTTTTTTAGATAGATAATACCCCTCTTCATTATAAACATTTACTTCTTTAAAGTATGCACTTTCACCTACCCCATTCATAACTATTTCCATATTCTTCACCTTTCCCTTTACCCCATCCACTTGCCAATCTGTAGGTATTTGCCCTAAACAAGAGACAGAAATAAGTATAAAGGCCAATATCAACATATTCCTCATATCGAATTTTATGTTAAAGATACGCTATTCCTTCATTATCTTATTCTAAAATTATTACGAAAAACGTTATCATCTTAATTTTTCTCTACCAAATCTCTTATCAAAATAAACGGTCCTATCCCAAGTAAAACAAGAGATTAACAATAATATACCACCTACTTCTATACTCCGTCTCGAAAATGTACCTTTGCGCAGATTTTTAATTAAAAGATTTTTAAAACAATGAAAAACCTTAAAGGAATTCTATTCGCATTGATTTCTTCGGGTACATTTGGTTTGGTGCCTTTGTTCTCCTTACCATTGATACTGCCGAACTTGCGACCAGAAGGAGTGGTTGCTATAGGCATACCGACCATTCTATTTTATCGATTCTTATTTTCATCTGTGACTATGGGCGCAGTATGTTTGTACAAAAAAACAAGCTTAAAAATTTCTATTAAAGATCTAGCAGTCGTCTTTTTCTTGGCGTTATTGTATGCCGCAACAGCCAAATTCTTAGTCGATGCGTATGAGTATATAGATAGTGGACTAGCCACTACTGTACACTTCTTATACCCAATATTCGTCAGTATAGTCATGATTATGTTCTATAAGGAGAAGAAGTCTATCGCACTCTTGGTAGCATCTATTCTATCTCTAGTGGGAGTGGGTATGATGTGTATACACGGTGAGGCTTCACCTTCACTGATCACAGGTCTAGTACTCTCTGCCCTGACAATATTCACTTATGGACTGTATATCGTAGGCTTAAATAAATCTAGAATATCAGAGATGAACTTTGATTCATTGACCTTCTATGTATTGTTAATGGGGTGTTTAATCTTCTTATTCTACTGTCTTTTCACGACAGGAATACAGACGGTGACACTAACGAGTGATTGGATTAATCTTATCCTATTAGGAGTATTCGCTACCTTCATTTCTGACTTATGTCTAGTACTAGCAGTGAAGCACGCAGGTAGCACCGTTACCTCTATCTTAGGATCTATGGAACCAGTAGTAGCTGTACTAGTAGGTACCTTATTCTTCGCAGAGCACTTCGACTGGATGTCTGCTACTGGACTACTTTTCGTTCTTGGAGCCGTGACTTTAGTCATCTTAAGCAATAAAAACCAACAGGCTTAATATTCAAAAATGACAGTTAACAAATTATATCTACATGATATAAAAGTTGTTAACTGTCATTTTTTTATTTAAAATCGCGTATTACCTTGCGAAAAGATAAAAACCCTATTTACTCCCCTCTTTCTAACACATCGTTTAGACTCTCTTTTCTAACATCAACTAACTTCATTTGAGGATAAACAAAGAGTTGCTCTTTAGCGTAAATCTCTTGAATTATTGTAAGACATTGTTCTTTGCTTGCATACATCTGTGGATTTACCAAAGTAGGAGGATTGAGCACCTCAACTAAAATTTGTTCTTCATCACGGTGAAACATCATGGTGTGTTTTCCTACTTGAATTCCAACAAAATTATCCACGAGATGAATTGTTTCTTCGAATATTTCCACACATTCGTCTAAAGATAACTCAAGGTTTTCTTCGGCAATATTCTCATAATAATCAGTATAAAATACTTTTATCATACGTCACTTTAGCTATTGATATTAAACTTTAAGATTGACTACTCGACTTAGTCAAAATTTCAAGGCTAAAGGTATTTCTTTTTTTGTTGTTCATACACTTGTTATTTTCTTTATTTCAATCAACAGAAATAGCACTCAAAATAAATTTAAGTAGGTATACAATAACGCTGTGCAAAATAAAAAGTAATTCCCCCTAACAGATAACAGCCTACATCTAAAATATCTGCAGTGTAGCGAGGGTTAAATTGGGGAATATAGTATTCAAAATAAAAACTAAAATAAAGTACTACACTAATAATCATCCAAAGTGACAACTGAAAGGAGTTGCCTCTAATCAATCTAACGACGATGAGAATAATTGATAAAACAATAGGGATAGAAAGTATATCATTCAAGTAATTGTTTACAAACACTGGTAGGACGACACCAATTCTTTGTAAAGTATATACACTAGATCCAATAAGCACTATCAAGATAAAAAACCAACTCTTTAATACACTCATGCTACAATCATACCGATTAACCAAGCCAAGAGCATTGCAATAGCCATCACAACAAACCATATCCCATATATCAATTTAAAAAATACGCGTATCACAAACCAGGGGTGCTTAGTCATCTTGAGTAAAAACTTTTCTATTGCAGAAGGCTCCTCCGCTAAGGCTTTAGCAATGCGGTCCCTCTCGTCATCTTTTCTCCTTTCCTCTCGTTGTTTTACAATATTCAGCGCCTGTCCACAATGCGTACAGTATTCCGCATTTACACTAAACGTTCCACAATGAGAGCAGCGAATATGAACTTTTTCTGATGACATACTTATTTTTTAAATTCCTTCAAAACTACATTATTTTACGACAAAACAAAAAAAGGCCTTTATGACAAGACGCATAAAGACCTTTTATATTCTAACTAAATATTGTCTATTTTTTCACATCAATATTATGTTGACCATGAGCACCTCTTCTGTGCTCCATCACTTCTAAATTCTCATCTACGAAGTATGCACTACCGAATCCATTCACATAAGATCCTTTAATTACCTTAAAATTAAACATAATAAAGTCTTCCAAATTATCAAGGACTTCTACTACTTTACCATGTCTTGTTCTAAGATCTTGAATAGCTTTATCATATAGAGGATTTGTTTTTTCCACTAAAACTGCTTCTGAGTCTATTGTTAAACGGTGGCGAGCGTACAACTGCTTAGATGTACTCTCATCTTCAACGAACATGATAGATACCGTTTTTCTATCTCTCAAGTTCTTAGTGTGTTTGGCCATGAAGGAAACCAAAACCTGAAATTCATTGCCAACTCTTGAATAAGGAGCTGTACTTACTAAAGGAGTACCATCCTCATTAATCGTCGCAAGCATTACTGACTTTACAGAGTTTACTAATTCTTCTATTTTAGGAGCTTTAGGCTTTACTTTATGTTGATCGAAATCAGGATTTATTGTTGATGATCTCATAGTTTAATGTTTTAATTTCAAGCGAAGATAATAAATTATTTAAACTAAATAAAAATAATAAACCAACAATCTTTTATCACATGTAGATCCTTTTAACTCTTTTCGATAAACAAATAAAACAGTGGTAAAATAGAAAAAGGTTAGCCAATGGCTAACCTTTTTTGTTATAATAAATCTAACTGATAGATATAATCATCCATTACATATCCACAACCGATATCAAAAGTCTTAGACTCTATACACTTCATATTATTGCGGATATAGAAATCTATAGCGCGTTGGTTATTTTTATTTACTGTAAGATATACAGCAGTAGCTCCCTCTCGTTTAGCATAGTCTACTACATGCTGAAACATAAAATGCCCCAAGCCTTTTTCCTGTTTATACACATTAGTATACAACTTAGAAAGAAACACACGATTGTCCTCCATAAGCTTATAGTTCGTGTAGCCTAATAACTCATCCCCTTGCATTAACAGTTCCCATTGGTACCCTTCTTTTAGTTCACCTAAGATACGCTCGTCACTATACATCATCGGTAGCATATAGTCTATCTGTTCTTGCCCGATAATATGAAGGTAAGTATCCTCCCATATCTTCTCTGCTAAAGGAAGAATTAAGTGTATATTATCTTTATCTACAGGTATAAACGTGGTTGTTTCTGCTAAGTTAATCATTGTTATAATTTTTTATAAGATGACAAAAATATGATAAATACACTGAACTCGGCTTATAGATACAAAATTTACCCTTCTTTTGACAATAAGGATATTTTAGTTAATTTTGTTAAAAAATTTAAATATGAAAAACAATTTAAGAATACTAGCACTATGCCTAGTAGGTATGTTTGCGGTAAACTGTTCCTCTGATGACAATTCTATTACAGAACCAGGCAAAGAAGAAGTAGATCCAGGTATAGAGATCAAAGAATTAAAAGTAATAGACAACTTCGTATACTCTTCATATGATAATGAAAAACACATTGAAGATATCACTATTACATTCTTTTACAATGAAGATGGTACTGTTAATAATACAGAGGAAATCACTAAATCCTTTGATGGAAAAAATGAAGTAGAAAAAGAAATACTTACATACACATATGAGAATAATCTCCCTTTTGCTATGACATTAGAAACCTACACTACTGATAAAAAATACGAATATTGGGATTTACAGTACATTTATGAAAATAATAGAATAGTTAAAGCAGATGCAATTACAAATGAAACTGAAGGAAATAAATCATTATACTCATTCTATTACAATCCAAAAGGACAGCTAATTCGAACAAAAAATTCCACAGACAAAACTGATCAAGAAACGACTTACAAATATGACGATAGAGGAAATCTTATTGAAGTTAATAGTAATGGAATAATAGAACTTATCACTTATGACGACAAAAAATCCCCTTATACTAATATGAATATAAGCGATCAAGCCTATTCAATAGAATTTTTTGAAACTGAAGAGCAGTTTTTAATTCGTAGTCCTCACAACGTAACAGGAACTACCTTTGATTATAAGCCTTCAGACCAAACTTACAATGATAAGTTTACTCATCAAAACACATATGATAAGGATGATTATCTAGAAACTTCGACTGTAATAAGCACAGTAAATAATAGAGGTAAAGTATCGGAGATAAAATACACTTACAAAACAATTAAAGTTCTTGTGAAAAAATAAACAAAAAAAGGCGTTCTTTCGAACGCCTTTTACTTTATATCCTAATCAGATATTATCCTTTGTAGTTAGTCAAGAAGTCAACTAGAGTACGTACTCCACTTCCTGTACCACCATTACCTTTGTAATCTCTTGGTGCATCCATCCATGCTGGACCAGCGATATCGATATGTACATAAGGTGCTTTTGCGAAGTGTTCTAAGAACTTACCTGCTGTGATAGTACCAGCAAAACGTCCACCGATATTCTTCATATCTGCTACGTTAGATTTCAACAAGTCTTTATAGTCATCCCAGAAAGGTAACTTAGCTAAACGCTCGTGTACATTGTATCCTGAAGCGATGATAGCATCGATAATCTGCTCATCGTTACCCATAATACAAGATGCCGTATCTCCAGCCACTACTAATGCTGCTCCAGTAAGTGTAGCTGCATCAATAATCACTTGTGGATCATACTTAGTCGCATAAGCAATAGCATCTGCTAAAATCATACGTCCTTCAGCATCTGTATTCAACACCTCGATTGTTGTTCCATCGTACATCGTGATCACATCTCCTGGTGCATAAGCATCTCCTCCTGGACGGTTATCAGTAGCTGGAATTAACCCAATCACGTGTACGTCCAATTTGTTCAAAGCAGCAGCATAGATAGTACCTGCCATACAAGCAGCTCCTCCCATATCACTCTTCATAGAATCCATTGATCCTGCTGTTGGTTTCAAACTCAATCCCCCTGTATCATATACCACACCTTTTCCAACTAAAACTATCGGTTTAGCGTTTACTGGTTTAGCAGGCTTATATTCCATAATCGTAAAAGTAGGTTGCTCTACAGAACCTCTATTAACTGCCAATAAACCACCCATCTTTAGGTCTTCGATTTCTTTGCGCTCCATAACTTTCACACTGAATCCCGCTTCTTTACCTAAAACTTCTATTTCAGTTGCCAACTGTGTAGCATTCAAAAAGTTTACTGGTTCATTTACCATTGTACGAGCCCAATAAACTGCTTTTATCGTGTTTTGAAGATCTTCTATTTCCTTAACTGAAAACTGCCCTTTAACCTCAATTGTTTCTAAGGCATACTTCATTTCAGCTGCTTCTTTAAAGTACTTTAAGAATTGATAATTTGATAAAGCTAATCCTTCTACCACTGCCAACGTCCCAGTGCCATTACCTACCACTGTGATATTATTAGCTTTCTTGTCAAGCTGTTTGCGAACGTTAAAACCTGCCAAACGCATCTTTTCTAAGTTCTCATTTTCTTTGACAAAGAAGAAATACTGACCACCAATCTTTGCAAAGTCCTCCTCTTTATCGCTTGCTTGAAACTCTTTTGCAAAATCAAAAATTACTACAGGAAAATTTGTAGTATCAATCGTTTCTTTTCCAATAACAAAAACAATATTACTATTTGTTTTTAGCTCGTTAATTAATTTTATCATCCTTTTTATAATTTACAACAAAGATACATTTTTAGACACAACTAAAAAAGAGCTTTCCGCAAAACTCTAATCTAATCCATAAATATTCTAATAGAT
>NZ_WSPP01000329.1:0-1486 GCF_009767705.1 Myroides sp. LoEW2-1
GTGTAGGTTTCCCTAAAAATCGGACAGTTGTTAATTTGAAAATATTAACTTTAAATAAAACTGTCAATTATGAAAGTAAGTAATTTTAGTGAGAACCAAATCATTAAAGCTCTCAAAGAAAATGAACAGGGAAGATCAGTAAGTGAAATCTCTCGAGAATTAGGTATTGATAAAAGCACGTTTTACTATTGGAGAAAGAAGTATGGTGGAATGGAAAACTGGAGTTGAAACGTTTAAAAGAACTTGAAGAAGAAAATCGCAAGCTCAAACAGATGTATGCCGATGTTAGTTTAGACAATAAAATGCTCAAAGATATTCTATCAAAAAAGTTCTAAGCTCAGCAGATAAAATAGAAAGGGTTAAGTATCTGTTAGAGCAATATAAGTTATCCATTGTTCGTATTTGTTTATTAGTTGGTCTATGCCGATCAATTAAGAGGAGAGCTAACTGAACTAAAGAATATTGTTGAAAAAACGATTAAATACACTAAGAGAAGTGATGCAGATCGTATTGCTTTAAGAAAAGTTTACGACAGTAAAGTCAGAAAAGAATTTTTGAAAGATTTAGCTAAAAATGAAAAATATCTAAAATCAAAAGGGGTTTCCCAAACAGATATTGAAAGCATGAAAAAAGGTTGAAATCCTGAAAACTATCAGGTACATCATAAACTCCCTTTAGATGATGGAGGGACTAACGATTTTAGTAATTTAGTATTAATCAAAAATGACCCTTATCATCAGGCATTAACAAATTATCAAAACAAAGTGACAAAAGAAATGAAAGCAGTTGACAGTAAATCTGTTACATGGTATACAATGGAAGGAAACATCTACCCATAAAACTTGGACTATGAGAAGTATAATAGAAAAATCAAAAAGTATAATAAAGCTAAATTATGAGATTGGCTATAAGATAAATCAACCAATAACCATTGAATCATTAGGGCGCTTAGAAAAATATATGATTGAAAAATTTTCAATATCAGTACCTAACTCCTTAAAGGAAATATTACAAATATCGAATGGTTTAAACTATGATGGAGTCTTCTTATATGGTTTGTCAGAAAAAGTTAATTTAAATCTAATTGAGGTAAATTTAAATTGGCACACTGATGAAGATTTTGCAAAGTTTATCTTTTATGCAGATACTGACCTTTACTTATTCGTACAAGAAATAGAGACAAAAGTATTTAGCTTTCGACCAAGAGATAACTTTGATGAAGTGTTATTAGAAACAACTGACGATGAGCTATTCTTTCAAATAATTTTAGAATGTGCTTTAGAAGGAGGAATAGAAGAGAAATATTGTGAATAATAAAGAAGGAGAATTTAGTTTATAACTGAGTCTCTTTTTGCATTAAACGGTACAAATATGTTCGGATTCTAAGTATCCGCCCGAGCAAGTGCATATTTCATAATATAATGTAAAGAAGTAAGTTTGCTTGAAATAATAAAGAGATGAGCAAACAAGAAATTATGTACTCTCA
>NZ_WSPP01000330.1:0-6371 GCF_009767705.1 Myroides sp. LoEW2-1
GCTGAGTACGACGCATTCCAAAAAGATGCAGCATTACAAATTGAAAACGGAAATAAAGCTGCTGGAACAAGAGCTCGTAAAGCTTCTTTATCTTTAGAAAAGTTAATGAAAGAATTTAGAAAAGCTTCTTTAGAAGATTCAAAAAAATAATTTTATAGCATATATTGCTTCATTAGAAGTCTTACCATTAATTTGGTAAGACTTTTTTGTTTGTATAGCTGTTAAAATAAGTATCTTTGATATGTAAAAAATATATTATGAAAAAGAAATTATTTGTATTGAGTTTAGCTGCTATGTTGACATTTTCATGTTCAAAGAGCACTAATTATAATGAAACAGTTGTAAATACCTATGAAGCTTATACATCCGAAATGGGAACGATAATGGATGCTGTAGTGAGTAAGGATGAGAAATCTAAAGCAGAAGTTGGCAAGTCAATTGAAAGATTGGAGTTCTTGACAGATAGCTGTTCTACGGTGATGAGTAAGTTAGAACCAAGTGATGCAGCTAAAGAATTTCACGGGGCAGTAGTTGATTTATATAGTACTGTAAAAACTGATTTTATACCAGTATTTAAAGAATTGATGAGTTTAGACGAAAAGAACTTAAATGACGATCAAATTATTCAGTACAACGATCTTGCTGATAAAGTTAATGTTGTTTTTGATAAAATTGACAAGTTAGAAGATAAAGCAATTAGCGCTCAAGAGAAGTTTGCTAAAAGTGAAAACTTAGAACTGAGAAGATAGTAAGATTAAAGCCTTGTATTTCACAAGGCTTTTTTATTGAATATCTTGTTGAACTAATTGTGGTATAGTGTTTAGAAAATTTAGTCGATCTACGGCCGTCATTGTATTTAATGGACCAATGAAAGATTTGCTTATCGGAGCTATTCCACAGTATTCAAGAATACCTTTTTCTAATTGAACGATACCGCTGCTCTTGTATACAGTTTCGTATACAGAAAAGCTAAGATCTCCAGCAGTGTTGATTATCCTTGCACTTTTTCCTTGTAATAGTCCTTCTGAAGTGGTCGCAGAGGTGTGTTTAAATGTTATACTCGGTAGAAATGCTCTATCAAAAAATCCCTTTAGTATGGCTGGCATACTTAACCACCATATAGGATGAATAATAACTAAATGATCACACCATTTAATGTCATGGATAGCTTGCAGTAAATCTGGTTCCAGCTCCATTCTTTTTCGATATCCATTCTTTAAATTAGGGTTGAAATCCAATTCTCTAATAGCAATTAGTTTTACCTCGCATTTTTCTGCTAAGGCCTGCGCTTTGTATGTATTTGTTATGGCTTGATTAAAGTTGTCATAATCTGGATGCCCATTTATTATTGTTATTTTGTTCATCTTATTTAATTATTTCTTTGAATAATGATATTTGTAAGTCGAAGTAGTTTTGTGTTAATTGACAATCAAAAAAGTCAAAGGCATGTACTGCACCTTTAACTTCAATTAACTGTGTCTTGATTTCTTGGCTTTGCAGTTTTTTTGCATAGTTAATAGCTTCATCTTTAAAAGGGTCTAATTCACAATATACAATTGTAGTATTGGGTATTCCTTGAAAATGAGTGTGATTTAAGGGAGATGCCTTCTCTTTTTTACGACTATTCTTGGAGTAATTCTCCCACATATAAACAGCTGATTGTTTGCTTTGCATTGGTGCATTTGCAAGTTGTAACATAGACTCTGTTGACAAATCATCACTTAAAGGGGGATATAACAGATATTGATGAGTAATGCGTTTGCTCAGGTTATATGGAAGGTGTAAGCATATACTCGTCGCAATAGTTGCACCAGCGCTACTACCTCCTATAATCACTTTATCTTTATCGATATTTAATGTTATACAGTTATCTAAGAGGTAATTTAAAACGTCAATTCCATCGTTTATAGCTGCTGGATAAGGATGCTCAGGAGAAAGGCGATAATCTACATTGACAACCGTAATATTTAGTTTGTTAACTAAATTTATTAACTGTGAGTCGTATTGTTCAGGGGAACCAAATATAAATGCGCCACCGTGAAAGAATAAGTAGACAGGTTGCCTTTCGGTTACAGCATTATTGTGGTAGGTTCTTATTCTGATTGATCTGTCTTTCTCACGAGAGGGAATCCATGCGTTTTTGATTGTGAGATTGGGGCTTTCTAATTCGCTGCTATCTTCTTCAAATAAGGTTTTCTCTAATGCTCTAATTTGTTTGGGATTATCTTTCAATAGCGTTTCATAGTCTATGCTATTCCAATTATTTTCATGCATGCTAATCTGCAGGTCAGAGGCCATTAGTTCAAATATTTGTTGCGTAGTCTTCATATCTTTATATTACTTTTGTGCAAAATTATACTGATAAATAGGATGTTTGTAGGTATAATTAAAGTATAAAAAAGTAAAATTGCATTATGGCAAGAGAAAACATATACCGTGACTTAGAAGTTTTTTATGAACAAATAGGAGCGTGTCCAAGTAGAAACAGAACGTTTAACTTTTTTGAATTGGTCTATGTTATTTCTGGAAAAGGGGTTTACGTAGTAAATGAGAATAAGATAGCTTTTAAATCGGGTGATTTATTTATCACTTCTCCGAAAGACACTCATGAATTTGATTTAGAAGGAATTTGTGAGTTTATTGTTGTTCAGTTTACACGTACATTCATCTGTGATTACGAATCGAAGTCAATCAACCATTTAGAGTGTTTGCTATATCACGCGAGTCATTTGTCTGGTACTTTAATACAAAATAAAAGCGATCAAGGTATTCTTGAGCGTTTAATGACAATAATACAGGAATGTATAAATGAAGATAAAGTATATCAAAGTGATTTGCTAAGACAGTTAGTAAACTCAGTTATTGTTTTAGCTGCACGCAATATTGCATTTAATCGACCTTTGAATGAACAAATGTCAAAAGAAGATAGAATTTTGAATATTATATCCTATATACAAGAGCATATACAGTATCCAGGGCTTTTGAAAATAGCTGTCATAGCAAATAAATTTGGTATTTCTTCCACGTATTTAGGTGCCTATTTTAAAAAACAATGTGGAGAGAGTATTCAAGATTTTATATCAAAGTACAGGCTTCGCCTAATAGAGCATAGACTTCTTTTTAGCGCTAAGCGAGTTAGCGAGATTGCGGATGAGTTTGGTTTTATAGATGAGAGTCATATTAATAAGTTTTTTAAGCGACACAAAGGAGTAACTTTAAGTGAGTTTCGAAAAAAATAATATGAAATATCGTTTTTTATTAAATTAAATAATTAATTTAACCTTATCTAAAAGTTAAAATTGGTAAACTTTTATTAGGAAACGCTTTTTTAAGTGAATAAGTCATAGTTTTGTTCGCTTTTTTAAATAGCGGCAAGTAATATATTTCTTAGTATGGGATCACAAAAGGATATAAACCTTTCAGTTTCAAAGTATTTACCTTTTTTGGGCGCATTAGTTATTTTTATGCAGTCCTTAGATGGTACGATTTTGAATACAGCGCTATCTACTATAGCCAGAGATTTTGGTGAATCTCCTTTAGAAATGCAAAGTATAATCGTTTCTTATACTTTGACTGTTGCACTTCTTATTCCTGTTAGTGGTTGGTTAACTGCAAAGTATGGAACAAAGAGGGTGTTTATAAGTGCTATTGTGCTTTTTACCTTAGGGTCTTTATTTTGCGCCTTATCGTTTTCTTTGAATCAACTTATTTTATCTCGTATATTTCAAGCTTTTGGCGGGGCTTTAATGGTTCCTGTAGTTCGCTTAACTCTTTTGTATACTTATCCTAAAGCGCAAATTCTAAAAGTGATAAATTATATTACTATTCCTGCCTTAATTGGTCCAATGCTTGGTCCAACAGTAGGTGGTTTTTTAGTTGAACAGTTAAGTTGGCATTGGATTTTTATTTTGAACATTCCTATAGGGTTAGCAGCAATCGTAATGGCTAAGCGAATTATCCCTAATTTCACCAGTGAAGTTGGTCGATTTGATATCATGGGATGGTTGTATATAAGCGTAGGGTTAACGGCAATAACTTTAGTGATAGAGAAATGGAATAATCCGCACTTTACACTTTTGGGACTTTTTGCTATGCTGGTGCTGGGAGCCTTATCTTTAGCAATCTATATTTTACATGCAAAAAGGAAAACATACCCTTTGATTAATTTGGGTATTTTTTCTTTAGTTAGTCTTAGGGTGGGTGTAGTAGGTAATCTTATTTCAAGACTGGGTACTGGTGGCATGCCCCTAATGATTCCGCTGATGCTACAAGTAGGATTTGGTTATTCTGCGTTTCATGCTGGTTTAATGATGATACCTCAAGCTTTAGCAAATATATTTTCGCGTACACTTGTATTGCCAATAGTGCGAACGTATGGATATCGAACAACTCTGATTTTTAGTACGATTTTGACAGGTCTTATCATTGGTAATTTCTTCTTCATTACCTTAGCCACATCGTATATTACGGTAATTTTATTAATGGTTTCTTTAGGAGCAGTAACAGCTATACAATCTACAGCTATGAATACCATCACAATGGCTGACTTAAATGAAGAAACGTCAAGTGATGAGAATAGTTTGATCTCTGTGACACAACAGCTTGCTGTTAGTTTGGGAATTTCACTTGCCTCGATGTTGTTGTTGCTTTTTGAGAATAAAGAATTCATTCAAACGAATAATCAAATCGACGCATTTCGATATGCATTTTTAGTAATGGGAATACTAACGGTACTGTCGAGTTATACCTTTACTTTCTTAGATTCAAATGCAGGAACAAGTATTACGGGTAAGGTAATGGTGGACGAGGACGCTTAAGTAGTATCACATTAACTCAAATACTGTTTATAATTAATTAAATGTTAATTAGGCTTTTGTTGTTGAATCTATAACCACAACAACTGTATCTTTAAATTTAGTAATGAAAAAATAGTTTTATGCGTATAGCTCTGTGGGTTTATATAAGTCTTGTTTTAGTAGGAAGTTTGATTACTTTCATACCTTCAATCATGTCATTAGGTTCACCAAGTTTTGGTTATGCAACTAAAAAAGAAAAGATTAAAGTAAGAGTTTCAAAAACGTTCTTAATTGGAGCCTTAGTGTATCCTATAGTGTTTATTATCTCTTTATTTATAAAGCATTTTTTTGATATTGATGTATTGTATTTCTTGACGGGATATGCCACAGTTTTAATTGCGTTATTGGCATTTTGGTTTTTTAGTGAATAGCGGTTTAAAGGTATTTGTACAAAGTGTATTTTAGTTCATTTTGACGTATACTTATTGTATTACTAATCGTACATTATCACCTTGCTTTTATAGAATAATAGTTTTAGTAAATACCTGTTTTGTCAAGTAAAAACATTAAATATTTCGGTTGTTTTGTATTGTTTTTTTACATTTTATAATTGAATTGGCACAGTGTTGATAATCTTGTGAAAATCCACTTTACTTTTCTATAAATATCTTATCTTGCTACTATAACTGATTTACAAATTATGAAGAAATTTATTTTTCTGTTTTTACTTGTCATATTTTCTTCGATTAGTCATGGGCAAGGAATTGAAAAGGATATTTTTGAAGACCTAAAGTACCGTTCACAGGGGTATTCAGCTACTTTTAAAAAGAATATATTCGATGATTTAGTTTTTTCTGACAATCAAAAGAATAAAATAGAATTTACGAAGAAGTATTTAGACCTACAGTTTCCAGGTATTCACGATAGTGAAGGAAAGAAGATTTCTTTATTCGAACAACTTCTTTTAACGCATCAAAAAGATAATGGGTATGTAGCAACATATAAAGTTGATATTTTCGATACTGTTATTTTTGAGGATAATAGAGGGAATAAGACTGAAATGGGAAAAGATATTCACGGAAACTCTACCTTTAAAGAGAATAGAGGAGGTAAGAGCTCTTCTATTAGTACTAATTTTAGAGGAGAAGTGGAATACTCATCAGGTGGGGTTAAGGCAACTTTAAAGAAAACATTTAAAGGTACTTGGATGTATGAAGATACAGACAAGAATACAATAGAATTTAGCAGTAAGGCTTGGGACAAAATGTTAGAAAAATTTGGTAGGAAAGAAGATGTTTTATTTTTCTTTGTACAGGAATTTTTATACTAACAGTTATAATACAAGAAGGCTTTGGAATACTCCAAAGCCTTTTCTTTTAATATTTTTTAGCAAAAAATAATGTTTTAGGTGTAGCTACTATAGTGTCCATTGTTTTTAAATTGTAGTAGTCGTAAACAATTTTAACTAAGTAATACCCGTTGTGCATTATGATTAAGTAATAAAAAAAGTTGTCCATGCTTACAATAAGCAGTAAATTTAAGATCCTACCCAAAAATTCACCTATGGACAACTTG
>NZ_WSPP01000041.1:0-3718 GCF_009767705.1 Myroides sp. LoEW2-1
ATATAAAAGTAAGCCCGCTAAGAAAAACAAAAATTCAAGCAATCTTAGAATTAGCAAGGATTACAATTATTATAAACCTAAAATCAAGGGCACTTTATTTAGACTTAACCAATACAATTATTTGATTATTTAATTTATTTAAAAATAATAACGGATAATATAAAGGAATAATAATTCGACTCTAAAACGTTAAAAAACAAGAAATGACTATTTTTTTACAAGAAAATACAAGATTACAACTGCTTGTAAGGTTGCTTATCCTCTGTTAAAAGTAAATCGACAAAAAGTTTGACAGACCGCTTTTGATAACTCTCCTTGAGTGTGATAATAACAGCCTCTCTACTCATATCACAATCCGTAATGGGGATTGCGCAGATGTTGGTTTCACCATGCACGGTAGCAAAAGTCAAAATAGTCTTAAAGGCATTGACTCTCACCAGGTCAATAACTGTAGAAGTATGGTTGACCTCTACAGCAATATTAGCAGAAATATTGTGCATTTCAAATTGCCTATCCAGGAAATTGCGAGTACTAAATCCCTTAACAGGTAAGGCTAACTTTAAACTTGCGATTTCGGCAAAGCTTATGGCCTTGCGATTAGACAAAGAGGAATCAGTAGATACTATTAACGCCATTTCAGAAGTCAATAGCGGTTGGTACAATAAGTTCTCTTGGTGTTCTCCTTCAAAAAAAGTCAAAGCAAAGTCAATCAATTGATAATTTAAAGCATCAATAAGCTCATTGGTTGTCCCAAAGGTAATCTCAATCTTTACATTGGGATACGCAGTGGTAAACTCTTTTAAAGAAGTTAAGACAAGTGACTTTAATCCCCAGGTTAACCCTATTTTTAGAACTCCCGTCTTAAGTTCATTAAGATCCTTGAGCATTAACTCCCCATCTAAAGCTGCGTCCAGACTTTTTCTTGCATAAACAGCAAAGCGCTCTCCAGCTTCTGTTAGACTGATTCGCTTGCCTATTCGATCAAACAAGGGCTGCCCGAGTTCTTCTTCCAATTGCTTAATCTGCTGTGACAAGGTACTTTGAGTAATATATAAATGCTTGGCTGCTTCTGTAAAGTTGAGTAACTCCTTTGCCTTTAAAAAATACTTTAATTGTCTTAACTCCATTTGTAAATCGGTTTTATCGATTGATATGATAGAAAAATAACGTTTTACTAATTTAGAACATAGCTTTAACTTTACCAAAAAAAGAAGGCAATGGCTACAACTACCTATACAGAAATAAGAGAAAGTGAAAAAGCAATCAGGGGTAGTTCCCGTTACAAGAAGATAAAATGGGGAATCTTTTTAGTAGGAGTATCTGTATTTGCACAGTTGTATAATTACCAACCACTGCTATCGGAAATTACCTCATATTTTCACATCACACCTGCTGAGAGTAGCTATTTGGTATCGGCTTCTACTTTTGGTATGGCTGTAGGACTTTTGCTATTTGCCTTTATTGCCGACCGCTTTCACAGGAAGGATGTTATGTTATTTGCCCTTATTACCTCAAGTGTACTAACACTCGCTTCTGTATGGCTGAATAATTTTGCGGTGCTCATCAATATAAACTTCATCAAAGGAATGTGTATTTCAGGAGTATCAGCAGTTACCCTGGCTTATTTAGCAGAAGAAATTGACCACAAAAATATTGGATTAGCGATAAGCTTTTACTTGGCAGGAAACACATTTGGTGGTATGTTTGGAAGAATTGTAGCTGCTTTAATTAGCGGTTGGTTCGGATGGCAAACAGCAGTATTATCAATAGGTATTATCGCATTAATTATTAGCATCATTGTTTACTTTTACTTTCCCGCCTCAAACTTTTTTCAGCCTGAAAAACTAAATTTACATGACAAACTACTGCAAATGAAAAGTATTTTCAAAAACAAGAAAATACTGGCGATGTATGTAGTGGCTATCTGCTTGATGGGGAGCTTTGTCAGTGTGTATAACTTCCTTGGCTTCAAACTTGAAGCTGCTCCTTATAATCTTCCGCATTACATCATAGCCATGATATTCCTAATGTACGCCTTTGGCATATTCAGTAATATGATCTCAGGAGCACTCTCTGATCGATTCTCTCCTCGTAAGATTCTACTCACGGCATTAATCTTACTTATACTAGGAACAATAATGATGTATCTAAATAGTCTTTTTTTAATACTAATAGGTTTGGTTATATTCACCATGGCCTTCTTCAGTGGCCACACCATAGCAAGTCGAGTAGTAACAACCTTAGCTAAAGATGCAAAAACTTCAGCTACAGCATTATACTGGTTTTTCTATTACTTAGGTTCGAGTATTATTGGAAGTTCAACGGGCGTATTTGTCAATCAAAACAATTGGATTGGCTTTTTTGGATGTTTGACAATCTTAGGAATATTTGCACTTCTAACAACCTATTTCACAACCAAAAGAGCTTAAAGGCAGAATTGCGAACACCCCGTAATATAGACAATGATTCTCCAAGTATCTACAAGACTGTAGAACAAATAAGAGCAGATTAATAAACTGACCCAACACAAATAAATATAAATGAAAAAAGGATATCTTAAGCCAGACATCCTTTTTTACCCTAACTCTATATATTTCGACCACCTACTCAAAAGATACAAGCTCTATCGAGAGAATATTTTTATCGTCGATTGCCTCTACAACGGCATCTCTTTGATTTAATTCCACTATTTTATATATGAATGTATTTCCTCTATCAGATTTCATAGTCAATCTATTTCCTTCTAAGACATATACCCCTTTTGATTGCTTTAAACTATATTGATCCACTGCAGTAAAAGTACCATTTTTCAAACTAATTTCAATAGATGATTTTTGATATGCTTCTTTTGATACTCTATCACACTCTGGTGTAAAATTAAAGTGTGCTGCAATCCATTTCTTCTCAATATTTACACTTTTAACTTCCTTGGCAGGGTTTGTATCTACCATATTGTTATCCTCTGCTGAACAACTTTGAAGAGTCATTCCTACTAAAACCAAACAAACACTTGCGAATATATTTATAAAACGTCCCATACTAATAAAATTTAAAAAATTTCCACAACTACCCTTCTTAACAAAACATTAAGGGATTTATTCTAACAATCTAAGTACTTACTTTGTTATTCTAAAGTTAACAAAAAATATTTGAATACTTAAATATTAGGTTAATTTTTTAAAGTATTTTCTGAAACACAGAAAGAATTAACATATATTCAAAAACAAAACAGTTAATACATAAATATATTATCAAAAACTGTATAATCTTGTCATTATTACTTTTTATTTCCTTTGACAAGACGAAATTACACCAAGAAAGTTATCTCACAACTGATATTTATCAGTGATTTTAGCCTCACAACACTACTTAACACACCTTTGAATATTTAACAACTAACCAATAATTTGACTATCAACTGCTTTGCTACATTTTTTTTGACTAATTTAAAATAAGTTGTTAAAGGTTAAAAAACAGTTAAAAATATAACCTTAAAAAACATCATGCTTTTTCATAAAATACTATTTTTAAAAACACGCTAACTTCAGTGAATATCACCAATAACAAGGCATCAACCTATATAACTAATTATCAAAACAATAGTCATACAACTAAGCATGGACCACAGACTTTGTAAAAAATTAGATAAATCATTTCAAATCCCTTAATTATAATCAAATAGCCTTTAAAAACTTCCTTAAAGCGCACAGTCTTAAAG
>NZ_WSPP01000331.1:0-983 GCF_009767705.1 Myroides sp. LoEW2-1
ATATGATATAACAGAAGCTGTTTATCTCTTTTCCGCAGATGAAACACGATTTAAGTATAAAGGAGATAATTGGGTTGCACATAGTAAAGGTTTAAATATGAAATTTTCTGAGTTAAAGAAAATTATTGATTTAGGTGCAACCGAACGTCAAGATATCAAAAAAATGATAGACGTTGAAGAATTAACTCGTCAACACGCTACTTATTTTATTAAGATTGTAGAAAAATATTACGATTTCAAAAAAACATATAAAGAGTCAAATCCTACTCAAGCCAGGGCTGAATTAAAAAACTATGTTTTAATCATAGACGAAATCAATCGGGCAAATCTTTCGTCTGTGTTAGGTGAATTAATTTATGCTTTAGAATATCGAGGAGAATCTGTAGAAAGCATGTATGAAGTAGATGGTCATGAATTAATTTTACCACCCAATCTTTACATCATTGGTACAATGAATACAGCCGACAGATCCGTTGGTCATATTGATTATGCAATTCGGAGAAGATTTGCTTTTGTGGATGTATTGCCAAAAGATTTATCTGAAGAAGATAATATTTCATTTGATGCCGAATTATTTTATTCAGTTGAAAAGCTTTTTGATACTAATTTATCACCTGAATTTGAAAAGAAAGATGTGCAATTAGGACATTCGTATTTTATTGACAAATCAAAAGATGGTGGTTCTATGGATATTCGTTTAGAATATGAAATTAAACCAATTTTATTAGAATACGTGAAAGATGGGGTTTTAATTGGGGGTGATATCAAAAAACTTATTGATGATTTAGAGCCTTCTATATAATGGGAATACGTTTATCAGAACATAAATCATTTTTTATCCGCTTAATGCAACCAGATATCGAAATATCTGATAATTTAGAAGAATTGTTGCTTTTGGATATTGATTTTGAGAAGTATAGTAATATTACTTCCAAAGCTTATAATAATAGTAGTTACCGGTTTCTTTTTGAGAAAAAAGAAAA
>NZ_WSPP01000332.1:0-230 GCF_009767705.1 Myroides sp. LoEW2-1
GTATCCGCCCGAGCAAGTGCATATTTCATAATATAATGTAAAGAAGTAAGTTTGCTTGAAATAATAAAGAGATGAGCAAACAAGAAATTATGTACTCTCATGTAGAGGATTGGCTAGCAAGTGGATTGACACAATCAAAGTATTGTGAAAGTGTTGGAATTAAGCTAGCGACATTTAGTTATTGGGTAGTAAAGTTTAAGGGTGAAACAGAGCAAGAAGGCTCAAGTAAC
>NZ_WSPP01000333.1:0-343 GCF_009767705.1 Myroides sp. LoEW2-1
TCTTTTCATACCATTAAGCCTAAGTTTTTGCATTTTTTCAATTGTTGCATTAACATTCATAAACATAAAGATTTAGTTAAAATAATTATTCCCTCTGATATTTTCATGTTGGGGTATAGCTTGTAAGTTTTGTTCTAATTCTTGTTGATCTAATCCGTTTTTTAAAATATTTTCAATAGCCTTATAGCTTATATGTTCATAAGCTAACGCTCGTTTACAAGCTAAGTTTAGTCTAGAATTCCCTACTTTACTAGCAAAGGACAAAACAGCTATACATGATTTAAAGCTCTGTTCTACAAAGGTTTGTTTGTGCAGTATTTTCCCAATAAAAGCTTTTGTTTCA
>NZ_WSPP01000042.1:0-30854 GCF_009767705.1 Myroides sp. LoEW2-1
ATAGAGAATACTTCACTGATAATCCATCAGTCCCCTCTAAAACTAAAGGTTTTTTTAACTCAATTAAGTTAAATGAGTTACTTTCAATCTGTTCTTTATATTCACTCAACAAATCATTTGTAATTCCTTCTATTTTTAAGTCTATCAAATACAAATTTTCTATTCTAAATGATTCCTCAGAAAAAGTTTTACTCTGAGAGTTATACCACTTACATTTTAACTCAATTGCAGGCTCACCTGTATGGCTACAAAATTTATCTTTCTCATCAATAAATTTACATCCAATAACAGTCATTATGGGAGGTAAAAACTCTAAATGATTTGTTTCTACCAAATCACCATTCTCTTTTGTTCTATTTATTTTATGTTTGAATAGTTCTAAATCAACTGATTTCAATACAACCTGCTTATAAATATACTTTTCTTCAATATCTTTTCTTACTTCCTCAACAGTAGTATATTCAGAACCTAACTCTTTCAAAAAGGAGCGTCTTTCTTCTGATTTCACATAAGAATTTCCACATTTTATCAACTCTTCTGAATTCATCCTTTTTGACACATACTTTCCATCTCTCGAATTGTAATAAATACATTCAACAAACTCTTTTGCTTTTCTACCAGTTTTAGTATTAAATTTTTCTCCTTCACCTTTCTTATTTACCACCATTATAGGAGCAGTATAATCAGCATACATTGCTATTTTAATTTCTTGATCATTTGTAGTATATGGATGTGTTTTATAAAAAACAACATCCCCTATTTTTAATGCCATATATTCTTATTTTTCAGTTAATAGTACACAAATATACCTATATTTGTATGGACTGCGAGTAAAAGTCATATTACCGTTGTGTGGATTAAAGACATTTTGTCTACTTTATAATAAAGAGATTATAGAGGTAAAGGAATCATAAATTTATTAAGATCCAAATCTTTCTTAATATTTATTTCTCGACCTCTACAGTTGTCATTAAACAACCAGGAGAGTAGAGAAGATATTATAAATGATATTGCTTCTAATAAACTATTTGTATCTAATGTAAATACAGTTGATAATATAAATTCCATAACTATTAATTTAGGGGTTAATAAACTATTAATTAATTTTGATACAAAGATAATCGTCAGTCCAATGACTCAGTTACTGGGTACTAATCCAACCTTAAGGTGTATGTAATATAAAAGACGTTATTGTTTACTCGCAGTTATTTTTTGATTAATATGGAAAAACCTATTTGGCTTAAAGAAAAAGGCTATCTTCACTTATCTCCATCTTTACAAATAGGTAAAGATTTTAAACGAATTGTACAAATAATTCAAAATCCCCAGTTCATTAGTAAGTATGCCTTTTACCCACTGATACATACCAATATTAGTGATAGAAAATATAAAAAAGGAAATAGTAAAAAGCACACTACTGATGATAGAAGTCATACGCATTATGACATAGAAACTAAAGAACCAATACGTAATGCTAAAGTTCGCCCTTTACATTATGCCAGTCACTTTGATTCATTAGTCTATAGTTACTATGCTTATCTATTAAATCAAGCATACATTACTAAACTTGAAGAAGAACCTTTACTCAATCAAGCAGTTACTGCTTATAGAAAAATCTTAATTAATAAAGATAGTTCTAGTGGTAAAAGTAACATTCACTTTGCTAAAGAGTGTTTTGACGAGATTAAACAAAGAGCGATTGAATCAGAAGAAGTAATGGTATTAGCTTTTGACCTAAAAAGTTTCTTTTCAACATTAGATCACAAGTATCTTAAAGAAAAATGGGCTTGGCTATTAAATGAACCAAAACTACCAGACGACCATTATAATGTCTTTAAATCTTGTACTAACTTTAGTTATGTATTACTTGATGACTTACGATTAACTAAAACTAGAAAAGGCGGTAGAAAAAGAGGTTTTGACGAATCTAAGCTTGCAGACATACGTAAAAAGAAAGGTTACCGCTCTTTCTTCTATGACAATGAAGATTTTAGAAATCATATAAAAGAAGGTAAACTACCTGTTTTTAAGAATCACTTTTATAGAGAACTTAACAATGGCAAAAAAGTACAAATGGGAATACCACAAGGTCTTCCTATTAGTGCAACTCTTGCTAATCTCTACTTATATGAATTTGATTTAACAATTATAAATACTATTGTAAAACAACAAGGAGGGTTCTATAGACGATACTCTGACGATATTCTTATTATCTGTAATCCAAGTCAAGAAAAGCAAATTGAGGAATCTGTACTTAACTTAATTAAAAGTTATCACATTCGAATTAGCGAAGAAAAAACAGAAAAATTTCTATTCAAAAAAGTAATCTTTAACAAGACTAAAGACACTCGTCTTGAATGTTTTAAAATAAAGAATATTGATAACTCTATTAAACTTGTACCTTCACATTTAACTTATTTAGGATTTGAATTTAGAGGATATAATGTATGTATTAAGTCTCCAAATCTATCTAAATATTACAGAAAAATTATATCAACAATAAAAAGAAGAAGTAAAAGAACTTTAAGACTATTAGAAGAAGATTCTAGTACCAAAACAGCCTTATACCTTAATCAACTTAAAAAAGTATACAATTTACCTATAAAACACCCAGATACAGAATTACAAGAACTTCGTACTTTAAAACGTAAACGTTATAGACTTGTAAAACATATAGATGGTTTTTTCCATTTTGAACATTTTGAAGTCAAAAACAAAAAAAAGGCAAACTATTATAGTTACGTTCTTCGTTGTAGTACAACTTTTGAAACGGATAGCTTTAAAAAACAAGTGCGAAAAAGAAAACATATAGCTTACACTGCTATAAATAAACACTTTACTTCAAATTTAAAATAGACTATAAATAAAGCTCCTCAGTTATCATTGGTTACAAGTCTGAGATATAACACATATCTTAAATAATTTACAACAACTAACATTTTAAAATCAATATTTCATAACCGCATCCATGCAAAACTTAAACATCATAAATGTGAAATTCTTCATGATTTAAAACACAACTGCACTAATCCGGCAGCTTTACCTTATGGGTATCCCATTCTTAATTCGTAAATTTGGACAATTAGAATTGTATAACATAACCTTATAAAATGAGTTTTTTAGAGATTGCTAAAAGCAGATACACTACCAAAAAATACGATGCGACTAAGTCTGTTACTACAGATCAATTAGAACAACTAAAACAAATTTTACAACTTAGTCCCTCATCGATTAACAGTCAACCTTGGAAATTTACAATTGTACAAAGTCCTGAGCTAAAAGATTTACTTGCCACGAAGTCTGCTTTTAATGAGCAAAAGATAAAAGATGCAAGTCATCTGATTGTTTTCAATGTACTCAGTACAAAAGAAAACTACGAAAAACTACGCTTAGCAAATGCTGCTGAAGGTTCGAAGATGTATTACAACAACTTTTTAAAACCTAAATCAGAAGAAGAAGTTACAGCTTGGTTGAAGAATCAAGTATACATCTCATTAGGTTTCTTTCTTGCAGCTTGTGGATCAATGGGTATTGATGCAACACCAATGGAGGGAATTGACACTGGTGAATTTGACAAAATTATCAACCAAGACGGCATTTACAAAAGTACTTTTGCTGTTGCAATTGGACATAGAGATAGTGAAGATGCTAACCAACCAAGTCAAAATCCTAAAACGCGTTTAGCACAAGAAATAGTAATTGAAGTAAGGTAACAATCATTTCAATCACCCATGACAATTACATTTTGTATCAACTTGTAAAAACAGACAATTAAGACATCTAACAAATAGATTAGCAGCGAATTACAATTTAAAAATAATTCATCAGTTTTTCTATTTTATTTTATATATTTGCACTCGATTTAGATCAACCTCTGGCGAGGTCCGTGTATGTTGCTCTGAACAATAACTATTATACATTTTTTACAATGGCAGATTTAATGAAATTCGTTCAAGACGAATTAATCGCAAAAAAAGACTTTCCAGAATTCAACGCTGGAGATACTATCACAGTTTACTACGAAATTAAAGAGGGTGACAAAAAAAGAACTCAGTTCTTTAAAGGAGTAGTTATTCAAAGAAGAGGACATGGTGCTACTGAAACTTTTACAATCCGTAAAATGTCAGGTAACGTAGGTGTTGAGCGTATCTTCCCTGTAAACATGCCAGCTTTAGAGAAAATCGAAGTGAACCAAAGAGGTAAAGTTCGTAGAGCTCGTATCTTCTACTTCAGAGAACTTACTGGTAAAAAAGCAAAAATCAAAGAAAGAAGAAGATAATCAACTTTCTAAGAGTTATAAAAAAAGAGATTGTACAATGTGCAATCTCTTTTTTTTATGTCTTAAATGTCGAAAAAAAAGCTATACAGAATCTGTATAGCTTTTCAAAATCAAATTATAAAACCATTTATTTCAACTTATAACGATTGTCATACGTCTGAGTATCAATCAACTTATAATAAGGATCAATCCCCACTTCACTTGGCTTCTCATCTACTATAATTGTAAAGTCATTCTCTATGGCCCTTATCTTAACCTTCTGTAGATAAAGTACTTTCTCTGCATCACCTTTTGACTCCACAACTTTATTGTCAATCGCAAAAACACCTACTTCAACATAATCTCTTAAACGGATAGATTCCTTAACTTCCCCATTACTATCTTGATAGAAGATTTTAGGTGGACCATCTTCATCGTAAATCTTCTCACCTTCATCGTTAGAGCGGTACTTACTGACAATTGCTCTAAACTTAACTTCATACTGACCATTCTCAAGTTGCTTTACCTCAGCCTTTTCTATATAATTGTCATACAAAGTAATTGTCTCAAACATATCTTTCACCATATACTTTAGAGAATCAGGAGTTGCTAAATAAATATCATCAACTAATTCCTTTGCTACAGTATAAGGAGCTTCTTGAAAGGCTACTTTCTTAATATACTGTTTAAGAACATCATTAAACACTTTATCTCCTAAATAATCACTCATCGTATAAAATACTACAGAACCTTTGTTATAGTGAATATACTGTTGATTCTCATTATACATTAAAGGAAATTCCTTTTTAGACTCGTTTTTTCTACTCATCAAATAAGAATCTAAAGCTACCTTCAGGAACTTTCGCATCTGCCCTTTGCCGTATTCTTGCTCTAAAACTTTTAAGGAGCTATACTCTGATAAGCTTTCAGATAACATCGTAGCCCCTTTTACATTGGCCCCAATGACCTGATGAGCCCACCACTGATGAGCTACTTCATGTGAAGTAACTGAAAAAGGATAATCTACTGCATCGTTATTTGATTCATCTACTTTTGCTATAAAGCCAATTGTTTCCGAGAATGGAATTGTATTTGCAAAAGACTGTGCAAATGCTCCCATAGTCAAAGGAAATTCAATGATACGCACTTGTTTATGCTGATATGGACTAAAATTCTCAGTGTAATAATCTAAAGATTTTTTTACTCCCTTAATCATTCTATCTATATTATAGTCATGCCCTTTATGATAGTAAATTTCAATATTTACATCATTCCATTTCTCTCTTTTCACTTCATATTTAGCCGAATTATAAGCATAGAAATTCAACATTTTCTGATCCATCTTATAATGGAAGTAGTTTCTATCCTTGTCAACCCATTGCTTTTCTAAATAACCTGGAGCGATTGCAATCTGATCAGAAGAAGTACTTACAGTTGTCTCAAAAGTTATCCAATCTGAATCACTCGATATATAGGTATTAGCTAAAGCATTAGGATCCGTTTGATCAGCCAAACGTTCTCTCTCTGGTAAATCATACTTTTGGCGCACATTATTGTCCGAAAGTTCACGCTGACGTTGATACCCGATTTGAGGAAAATGACCATTATTTATAAAAGTACCATTTTCTAAAACAGGTGAATTAGAACGAATTAACGTATTGGGTTTATTCTCAACTACAAAGTGCATATTAACAGCATCGCCTGGCTTAAGACTTTCTCGCATTTTATATAACTGATACCCACTGATACTATCAATAGTAACTAAATCAGCACCATCAATACTAATTAGATTCTTATAATCAGTAAGACAGTTTATCAATAGCGTATCTATAGCCTGCGTTGTCTTGTTCTTTAGGATGTATTTTCCTTGTGCTTTAAAGTCCCTTGAAGCAGGATAAATATCCATGTCAACCTTAACATCTACTATTCTCGGCTGGGCTAATTGTTCATACTTCTTATATTTCTTTTCAATATCAACTGTCAGAAGCTCTATATCTTTAGCAGACCTATAAACATTCAATACCTTATTCTCGTAGTATAAATAACTACCTAAGGCAAGAAATGCAACAAGAAAAATAGCTGTTGGGATTACGATGATGCTTGTTGCTCTGTCTTTTGCAATCGCAAAGCGTTCTTTGACTCCAGCAAAACCACCTCTTCTCCAAAACAGCAAGGTTAATCCACTAATAAAACACACAAATAACAACCAATAAAGTGCATAAATATAAAACTTACCAACACCTACACCATAACCATCCATATCTGAATACCTTGGAGTAGGTAAATCATTAAAGTAAAAGATAAGCTGTTCAATACCCAATTTGCTGATATAATTCCAACCTATACTCATCGTCAAAAGAGCAAAGAAACCTACAATATAGTTTCTAAAAGCACTTTGAAATGCAATACTCATCAATGCCCATATAATAAATTCTATCCACTGGAAACCTAATAAGTCTTTAAAATACAGTCCAATCTCAAAATTATAATACCCCTTATAAGCTTGTATTGCAACACCGGCAAACAAAATAACCATCAACAGCGTAAACTGCATGAATATTAAGGCGATAAACTTTGATGCAAAAAACACCCAGTTAGGAGTTGAAGTTGAATCTATTAAAAGATTCATTCGCGATAAGATACCTCTATGAACTAAAATTCCCGCCCCTAAAAAAGTATTGATTAAAATAAAAAACTGAAATGTAGACCCAGGTACTTCAAGCATTTGCCTTGTTACTGGATAAGTCTCCGTTCCGTACATCATAGATAAAACCGATGCAACAGACATCATAAACAATAACCCTACTCCTACTAAAATCAGGAATACATTATTCTTTACCAAATGAACATAATCTAACTTCGCAAACGAAAAGACGTTCTTCAATTGTTGAACAAACGAGAAATTATACGTTACTTTAGGTAAATTGATTAGGTACAAACCTCCGAAATTATTCTTTGTCACTCTTTCTCCTTTCTCCTTTTTGGCAAACGAAAGCGTAAAACCAAACTGAGAAAATTGAAATACAATTCCCAAGAACAATAAAAACAACAATGATATACTAATCCAGATCAAACGATTATAGATAAACCACTGTTCTAATGGTAAACTATTGTTGTTTATATCATATATAGTCCAATATTGCGTATAATAGCTGATTGCTTGCTGACCTGAAGGATCTAACAGAGAAGCTACTACACGATATTCTTCCTCTCCTGCAAGCGCATTGACAAAGCCCTTGAACACCATGATAACTAATATAAACACAAAGCCAATGTATACATTGCGCGAAAGCGTAACTAATACAAAGACAATACTTCCCATCAAGAACATATTTGGAATGATACTATACAAATATACTTGCATATAGTTCCAAAACAGATTAGGCCCGAGCAAGTCTGAATTAGCCATTGGTGATAAAGTCGCTAAAAAGACACCTAAACCAATCAAAAAAGAAATACTTAAGGTAACCGTAAAGGCGCTTAAGAACTTCCCTGCTAAATAGTCAAACTTTGAAAAAGAATAAGAATACAGAATATTGTGTACATTATACTTGTAATCTCTATAAATAGAAGCTCCTATTATAGAGGGAAACAAAAAGTACAACAGTGAATTAAACGACTCTATTATGTTGTTAACCATAAGTGGTGAATTCATCTTTAACAGTGATGCTGTTGTCGCTTTTACTTCATCAAACACACCTATGCTACTTGCCATTACAAAAAAAGACAATACGAAAAACAACACAGCATATACGTAGAAAACCCAACTCTTAAACCATCGTTTAAGCTCAAATGAATAAATAGTTCCAAACATAAGCTTAATCCTTTTTAAGTGCTACAAAATACACATCTTCTAAATTTGGCTTTACTTGCACAAATCCTTCTGTTTGCAAAGACTCAGTTGAATATACACGTATATTTATTCTGTTGTCCTGATTGTACTTACTCGATAAGATATTCAACTGCTCATTATAAACAATAGCTTCCTCTCGACTAACCTCTTTATTCCAGATTAAGCCTTCTAATTTTTGTTCAGCTACACGCGGCGTATTACGCTCAAGTAATCTACCACCATTTAATATAGACATCTCGTGGCAAAGCTCATTGACGTCATCAACAATGTGAGTAGAGAAGATAACCGTATTATTTGTACCAATCTCTCTTAGCACATTTAAAAACCTATGTCTTTCTGCTGGATCAAGACCCGCTGTAGGTTCATCTACGATAATTAACTTAGGGTCATTCAACAACAATTGAGCGATACCAAAGCGCTGTTTCATTCCTCCAGAATATCCACTTACACTTTTATTTCTCACCTCAAACAAATTAGTAACCTCAAGTACTTTATCTACAATTTCTTTGCGTTGTGATGTATTTGACACCCCTTTCAAGCGAGCAAAATAATGAAGTAAATCTAATGCTGACATATTGGGATAAACCCCAAAATCTTGTGGCAAATACCCCAATAATTTCCTAAACTCATTTTGTTGTTCTAACACATTGATATCACCAAAATAAATACTTCCAGTATCAGGCTTTTGCAACGTTGCTATGGTTCGCATTAAAGAAGATTTTCCAGCACCATTAGGACCTAATAAACCAAACATCCCTGCACCAATTTCTAAGTCCAAATTATCTAATGCTCTTACACCATTTTTGTAAGTTTTACTTAAGTTTTTAATTACTAATTTCATAATAACACTTTTGATTGTACTCTATAAGTAGCAATTTATTAAGTTTTGTTACAAAATATTAGCACATTTATCTTTTAAACTTTACCACTTAAAAGAATACATAGCCTTCAATCCGAATGAAGCAGTATTGTAATTCACTTTCTTACCCAAGGCTTCTACCAGAGAATTAAGGTGCAAAGGCTGATCTTCATTATCAGTATACTCAATTAGCATTGCTCCCTTTTCCTTAAATTTAGAAGCTTGATTATTCAATCCAACATCAGCATAGAGTCCGAGATACAAGCTTTGTCGAAATGCAAATTCTCTTTTAATTCCTACTTCAATAGTCCATGAAAGGCGATTAGCTAACTTTACATTCTTTGATTTTTGCAATCTGGAAAAATCACCTAACCCCATAAAAGAAGGGTCATTTAATTCTATATAATACTCTTGCATTTCAAGGGAAGTACTGACGTTTCTCCATTGAATATCAACTTTACTATTAGCAGCGAAAGAATATGCGAAACCCGTACGAATAGACACATCTACTTTACCTGGAATGATATATTGAATACTGATTGGAATACTCACATTAGTAAACTCCCATTCCTCAACATAAGACTCCCCTTTGTACTTAAATATGTTCAATTTACTATCATCGATATAGCCATTTTGCGCAATACCTTTAGCATCATAAGCAATATTATTCTTACCTATTTTTGTTCCTATACCCAGTGTCCAATAACGATTTAAGTAATAATCATATCGAAAATCTACTCCAAACTCCGCTTTAACTTTTCGATCAAAATTTTGAGGAACACTGCCAAACAGAAATCCTACACCTCCTCCTATACCTACTGCAGCCTCGTGTTTGTCTATTACCCATTTCTCTTGGGCAAAAAGGTTTGTCTTGCCAATAAACAAAAATGCAATAACAAAACACACAAAATAAGCAACTGAATTGAATCGTAATCTGAAGTACATACCCATAGTTATTTTAGTTAACACTTGTTTAAAAAATCTTTTCCAATATACAGATAGGATTCTCAACTACAAATAGTTAACAGCATAAAAAATAAAAAAAAGTAAACAAAGACACATTTTTCAATTGATACTCACCGAAACCCCTATAATCTACTACTTTTGCATCGTATAAACTTTCACGATATGCTACCGAACATTCTTGGGTATAAAAAAGCTGACATTAAGGTTCAGAACGAATTATTAGCTGGTTTAACAGTAGCGATGACTATGATTCCAGAATCACTGTCATTTGCAATTCTCGCAGGTTTACATCCCTTGACAGGTTTATACGCTGCCTTTCTTATGGGGATAATCACAGCTATTTTTGGTGGTCGACCTGGAATGGTTTCTGGAGGAGCTGGAGCTACTATTATTGTAATGATTTCTCTTGTCGCTCTTTATGGTGTAGAATACTTATTTGCTGCCGTTGTTCTGGCAGGAATAATACAAATAAGTGCAGGTCTTTTCAAGCTTGGACGATTTGTGCGTTTTATCCCTCAGCCTGTTATGTATGGTTTTTTAAATGGTCTTGCAGTCGTAATATTCTTTGCTCAGATTGCACAATTTAAAGTAAATGACACTTGGCTTACAGGAAGTCCGCTTTACTTGATGATAGGTTTGACCGTAGTGACCCTAATAATAGTCACGCTAATGCCTAAACTAACCAAAACGATACCTGCAACTCTTGTAGCTATAGTAGTCATTACAGCTATCGTATTTTTCTTTCAAATAGATACGAGAAAAGTAATGGATATCGCTCACATCAGTGGAGCTTTGCCAAGTTTTCACATTCCGAGTATCCCCTTTACCTTAGAGACACTACAGATTATACTGCCTTTTTCGCTTGTTATGGCTGGTGTGGGACTGATCGAATCACTGTTAACTTTAAGCATTGTCGATGAAATAACAAACACAAAAGGAAACACAAATAAAGAAGCTATTGCGCAAGGAATAGCTAATATGACAAATGGTTTTTTTGGAGGAATGGGAGGTTGTGCGATGATTGCACAGACACTCGTCAACTTAGATGCAGGAGCCAAAAGCCGAATTGCAGCTATAGTCGGATCTATCACTATTTTGTTAGTCATACTTGTAGGGGCACCTATTATTGAACAAATTCCCTTAGCCGCACTTGTAGGGGTAATGATTATGGTATCTATCACTACCTTTAAATGGGTTTCCTTTCAATTAGTTACCCGTATGCCAAAAGCAGATATTTTTGTTCTATTCTTGGTAACTGCCATTATCATCACAACACACAATCTTGCCTTAGCTGTATTAATAGGAGTTATCGTCTCTGCATTAGTATTTGCTTGGGATAATGCTATACGCATTCGCGCGCGAAAATCATTTGATAAGAACGGCAATAAAGTCTATGCCATATATGGTCCTTTATTCTTTGGTAGCACAACCACTTTCATTGAGAAATTTACACCAGATAAAGACACTCAGATCATTACTATCGATTTTAAAGAATCGCGTATCGTGGATATGTCTGCATTAGAAGCCTTAAAAAAAGTCACAGATAAATACGAAGATATTCAAAAGAGAGTCATAGTTCTAAATATCAATCCGGAAGGAAAAAGACTAATAGAAAACTCCAAACTACTCAAGAACAACATATTAGAAAACAATTAGATTAAACTCCGTGTGATTCTTTTATTAGGCAATATTCTTTATATTTGAGTTATAATCTTATACCAATCAAAAAAAACTATAATCATGCTTAAAATATCACTATCTCTATTACTTGCTATCTTAGGAGGTTACCTTATTTTTTTAGGACTTAAAGTCGATATGTTACCTCCTACTATTACTGGAATTGGTTTCTTTATCATTGCTATTATCTTTAATCTTCCTAAAGACAAAAAGTAAACGCTACTTCTTTTTTGAAATAGCTTTTAATTACAACCATACAGTTCTCGACTACCCTATTATTTATTAAATAAATAACTATCATACAACAACATAACACAAAAAAAACTTATTAAGGATGAAGAAATAAAATGCGTTTACTAATACATATACCAATAATAATCTTCAAAAAAGATAAACATTATTGTACTGATAAGCGCCATCTTTAACCCAGATTATGCGATAGACATATAAACGAAAAATAATTATACAAAATAGCTCTGAATTAGTGAGTAAAGCACACTATAGTATGGTTTTAGAACTCATGAAAGAGATATGAAGTAGAATTGTCCTTTAACTATATAATTATTCAATTAGAACTTAAAAATCCATCTCATATTTAAACTTAAATCCCTTAGGAGCCTTTATAGTATCTCTTTCATACATATTCATATACAGCTCAATTGTATCTTTCTTGCCCTCTACATAAACTTTATAAACATCCAGCAATCCCCTCCCATACCTTCCATTCTCCGTAGCAAAAGGACAGCAACTTCCTACTCTATTATATACAATTGGATTACCATCTAAATCGACTAGCTCTTTCAAATATATACGTTCACTCTCTGGGCCGATACTATCTTTAGCACCACCGATCATAATTGGGTTAGTCGAAGTATAACCAAATTCATTTTCACCTATATCTACTTTGATTGATGCTAAATCGTCTACAGTCTTTTGCTTTTTACAGCTTGAGAAAAACAAACAAACTGACCCCATTAACAATAAAACAATTTTTCTCATAATTTTACAATAAAATATCTAACAAAAATCAAATTTAACGATAAAATAAATCTTAAAAAAAACAAAAAAGCACCTAATCCGAAGATTGATGCTTTTTCTTTAAAATATAATGTGTGCGTATTTTATTACTTCACATAATTGATTTCATTCTTAGGTTCTCCATCTAAGAAACCTTGTTGTTCCATCCAAGTATCACTGTAAATTTTACTCATATAACGTGATCCGTGATCTGGAAATAGCATCACAACAACACTATCCTTATCAAACTCACCTTGTGCAGCATATTGTCTTGTCGCTTGTAATACAGCTCCTGAAGTATATCCCATAAAGAGTCCTTCAGTTCGAGCCAATTCACGTGCAGCTTGTGCAGCGTCCTTATCAGTTACTTTCATAAACTTATCTATAACAGAGAAATCCGTTGCTGTAGGGATTAGGTTTTTTCCTAATCCTTCTATCTTGTAGGGAGCAATTTCATTTGGATCTAATTCTCCCGTTTCATGATATTTTTTCAACACCGAACCATAAGCATCAACTCCGAGAACTTTGATATTTGGGTTTTTCTCTTTTAAAAACCTTGCTGTCCCAGAGATTGTTCCACCTGTTCCAGAACAACATACGAAGTGGGTAATCTTACCTCCTGTCTGTTCCCAAATCTCAGGTCCTGTTGACATATAGTGTGCTTCTGTATTTAACTCATTGAAATACTGATTAATATAAATTGAATTAGGCAATTCCTTTTGTACACTTTTAGCAACCTCATAGTATGAACGAGGATCATCAGCTGGTACATTTGCAGGACAAACATAAACTGTAGCTCCCATTGCACGAAGCATGTCAATTTTGTCCGCAGAAGATTTATCACTTACTGATAATACACATTTATATCCCTTAATAGCACTTACCATAGCAATACTAAATCCAGTATTACCTGAGGTTGTTTCTACGATTGTACTTCCTGGTTTTAAAAGTCCTTTTTTCTCAGCAGCTTCAATAATATATAAGGCAATTCTATCTTTTGCAGAATGCCCTGCATTAAATGCTTCTACTTTTCCATAGAAATTTCCTGCTAAGCCTTCCGTTACTTTTGGTAGTTTAACTAAAGGTGTATTTCCAATAAAAGACAATACATTATCAAAAGCTTGAATATCTTCTTTCATAACTATTTAATTATAATGACAACCTGTTTTTAGTGAAAACATTTGTCAATTTTACTATTCTAACAAATTTACTAAAAAGGAAATTAACTAAGCGTTAATTCCTTCTAAATCTAACATAAAAGCGAACTCTTTAGCCACCTCTTTTAAAGACTCAAATCGCCCAGATGCTCCTCCGTGACCAGCATCCATATTCGTATCTAAGTACAGCTGATTATGATCGGTCTTTGTCACGCGCAGTTTTGCCACCCATTTAGCTGGCTCCCAGTACTGAACTTGAGAATCGTGTAAGCCTGTAGAGATATACATATTGGGATATTGTTGAGCAACGACATTGTCTATTGGCGAATAGGACAACATATAATCGTAATACTCTTTTTCGTTTGGATTCCCCCATTCATCGTACTCTCCCGTTGTCAATGGAATTGTATCATCCAACATCGTAGTCATCACATCTACAAAAGGAACTTGAGCGATAACTCCGTTGTATAAATCAGGACGCTTATTCACGATTACTCCCATTAACATACCGCCAGCTGAACCTCCTTCAGCATACAAGTGCTTAGGTGAAGTATAACCTTGAGCGATTACGTGCTCAGAACAAGCTATAAAATCGTCAAACGTATTCCATTTTGTCAATAACTTTCCGTCTTCATACCATTGACGTCCCATATCCTCACCTCCTCTTACATGAGCAATTGCATAGACAAATCCCCTGTCAAGTAAGCTCAATCGAGTTGTCGAAAAGTAAGGTTCCATCGAATATCCATACGATCCGTAAGCGTATAACAAGAAAGGGTTATTTCCATCTTTCTGTAAATCTTTTTTGTAAATCAAGGACATTGGCACTTGCACTCCATCTTTAGCAGTAGCCCATATTCTTTCTTCTATGTAATTCTCTTTGTCAAAATCTCCGATTACCTCTTGTTCTTTTCGCACTGTTTTCTCCTGAGTACGCATATTAAAATCAACAATCGAAGAAGGTGTTTTTAGCGATTGATAACCATATCGAAGTATTTCTGTATCAAAGTCAACATTAATACCTGTATAAGCATTATAAGTTTCACTCTCAAATGGCAAATAATACGCATTCTCTGGGGCGTTCCAAGGCATAATACACAAATGAGGTAATCCGTTTGATCGCTCCGAAATAACAAGGTAATCCCTAAAAATATCGACCCCCTCTAACAATACGTCTTCTCGATGTGCTATAACTTCTTCCCAGTGTTCGAAAGTAGTTTTATCTGTCGGACATTTCATCAACTTAAAGTTATCTGCATCATCCAAGTTAGTCATGATATAAAAATACTCACCATAATGAGAGATCGTGTACTCTACTTCTCTTTCTCTTGTTTGAAAGATTCTAAATTCTCCATCGGGATTATCTGCCTCAAGGATGCGACATTCACTTGTTAAAGTACTGTCATTGCCTATCACTAAATACTTGCGAGATTTCTCTTTGTAAATATGGGTATCAAATGTTTCATCTTCTTCATAATACACCAATACATCTTCTGTTGCAGCCGTACCTAATTTGTGTTTAAAAATCTTATCCGCGCGAAGTGTCACCTCATCTTTACGAGAGTAAAACAGTGTTTTATTATCTGATGCCCAAGTCGAACTTCCTGTCGTTTTTTCGATAGATAAAGGAAGAATCTCCCCTGTAGTCAAATTTTTAATGTGCAACACGTATTCTCTACGTGAAACTGTATCTACGGCAAAAGCTGCCCATTGATTATCTTCTGTTACATTAATTCCTCTCAAATGGAAATAGGAATGGCCTTCAGCCATTTCATTACAGTCAAACATTATTTCCTCATCAGCCTCTAAACTCCCTAATTTTCTTGAGTATATAGGGTAATCTTTTCCTTTTTCAAAACGAGTGATATAGTAATAACCATTGTAGAAATAAGGCACTGATGAATCATCTTCTTTTATTCTGCTTTTCATTTCTTCAAACAAGTCCTTCTGAAAAGCCTTCGTATGTGCAGTTTCCGCTTCGTAATATGCGTTTTCTGCATTCAAATAATCTATAACTTCCTGATCTTCTCTGTCATTTAGCCAGAAGTAATTATCAATTCGCGTGTGATTATGTGCTGTAATTTCGTGCGGCTTAATAGCTGCTAAAGGAGCTTTTCTTATATCTTTATTCATTATTACTATTGTTAAAACACAAAAGTAAGGTTTTAATAGCAAAAAATAGATTAACGCCTTTTAAATGAATTACCCACAAAAATAAAGCACTATATATCAACCAAATACCGCATAATTCTCCACAAATACTCTATAAAAAGCCATAGCAAATAGCAATGACACAACAAAGAGTGCTAAACTTGAAGACAAAATATCATAGCGAATGAAAGAAACAAATTGGTCGCCCTTTAATACTTTCATCGCCCTTGTCCTCTTGTAAAACACAAAGCCAATCGCAATACTAACTACTCCAACAAGTGTATTTAACAACCAACTACCACTATCGTAGATTAATCCTATAAAAAATAAAAGGCCTAACGACATACTCAATAGCGCATTCAAATAACCTATTACTTTGTTTAATTTCATTTTATTATATTTCTTTATTATGTCTCTCAACACCTTGCTGATACTCCATGACCACAGCAGTACCTATTTCCTCTTGTCACTACATCCAAGCCTTGTTTTGGTACTCCACTTCACAGAGCCACTGATCTCGAAGACGACAAAGCTCTCTGTACTTTGAAGTACTAAACCCAATCTTTCCTCCAGCTGTGTAAATGGTTAAACTACCAACATTATAATCCGCTTGCCACCAAAGCTGAGAAACGACTATCTTCTGAATCTTGTGTACCTGAACTATAGTATGGGTGATATCCCACGCCCCTGAACGGATACAAATAAAATCATCTGACACAATTAAAGCTCCATTTCGATAGTATCTCCAAATCAAAAAAGTGGAAAAAACGAAGTACACAACCATTGAACTTACAACCCATTTTATGTCAAATTCCCTATGCATCAGTAAGTAACCCACACACAAGGGAAGTACAACCAAGAAAAAAAATCTAAATCCAAAATAGCGATAATTGTGCTTTAACGTCGCTCCCTCTGTTGTAAACTCCTTATTGTAGAACATGTAGAACAAGTCTTTCATTTCCTCATTTGAGCAACCGGGAATTTCCAAAGCCGTTTTCTTATTCTTAGCATCACTCCCAGCAACTTGATAGACTTTAAAATTAGTAATCTGCCAAAGCTTTTGAAAATAGTTCCTTGTTGCTTTTACAATCTGTACCCTTGAAGGTTTGATAATTGTACTCTTGGTGTGAAGTAGTCCATAAGACAAAAACAAACTGCCATTCTTCAATACAATCTGATAATTGTAATAACGAATAATGGTTCGTATCAGATTCACGAGTAGCACTGCCAATAAAAAAACAGCAAAATACCCTATAATTTCTATTAGAACAATCTCCTTACCTTCGATATAATTCAGAGGATCTTCTTGATAAATGCCTTTATAGATTCGAGATCCTTCATAGAAAAGGGTATTCATAAATACAATAAACGCTCCAATGGTATACAGATAATTTGATGTCGCACCTACTTTAAACAAAGTAGAAAAACTAATCTGCTTCAACTGCTCTTCCTCTTGTTGAATCTGCTTTTCTATATCAGTTTCACCTTGTATTTCAACAGATTGCTTATATGCTAAAAGCGTTTCTTTAAGCTGCTGTCCAACTTCTAAAGACACTGCTGGTATGACACCTTCCTTAGCGCTACTACCTGCAGAGTCTATTTCAATGGCATAGACTTCCAGTATTTTATTTAAAAACGACTGATTGATATTTACTTGTTGAATTTTACTCAGTTGAATCATCGTTTTACTCTTATTGATGATTCCTTTTGAAATCACGAAAGAGTCGGTTTCTCTATCAATGTAAAAAGTAAAATAGCGATAATTCAAATAAGCAAATACCGATAAGACGACAATTGCCAAAATAACGCCATAAACCAAACTCATAGAAATGCTATAATCCGAACGACTTATGCGAACGAAAAGTATCAATAAAATAGGCAAAAAAGCCCGAGCTAATTTTTGAAAACCATTGAGAAAGTTGACAATGATACCGATAGGATCTTGTCGATGTACTTGGTAAAAGTCTATTATTTTACTCATTCTCCTCCGTATTTAAGCTATCTTCCGTTACCGCCAAAGGCTGTACTTTGGTGATGACATAAGCTTTAATTCGCTCTGCATCTTGTAGTTTAAGCCCAGGAATACTCAAATCCCCCATTTGTCCTCCAGCTGTAAAAAACTCTAATTCACACAAACCATATATTCTTGCAATAGCACCTTCGTACACCTCTATATGTTGCACCCTATTAAAGGGGATGACGATCTGCTTTTTATTTATAAGTCCTGTTTGATAGATGATATCATACTTTCTTACAGCATATCCTTTCTGTTTAAAAGCGAGTACACTCAAGATTACATTGCATATTCCTATACAAATAATAAACAGGGATAAAACATATTTATTCTTTTCTATTGGCAAAGCCGTTTCGACAAGATCACTGAAGAAAAAAACACTCAATCCAATGACAAAACACAACAGCAAACGAATGATAGCCCAGAACAACACAATTTTAAAATATTGCTTATCTAAACCAACAAACACCACTTCTTCTACGGTAGGAATACTACTCACTTCCACCTGATTATTGACAAAATCTTCCATTGTAATAACGCACTAAAACTCACTTAATATTCAGTTCTAAATATAGTATATAATTTCATATAATCGCTTTTTGAATACTGTCTTTTACAAAAAATGGAGAGCCAAAGATTCCCCTTTAGCTCTCCATTTCAAATGGTCAAAATTCGCTATAACTCTGAAGTAAACTTAGTTACTTTGTCGATTAATTCTGTTTTCAGTTCCGCGTTTATCACACCATTAACTACATCAAAATTCTCATAGAATTTGGGTAGGGCAAATGTCTCTCTGATATCTCCTCCAAAAGAAGGAAAAACAGTTTTAGCTATATTGAGCGAGTTCTGACCACCATAGCCTCCTGGAGAGGTTGACATCACAAACATCGGTTTGTCTTGAAACACTTTTAACTCCTTACGCGAACTCCAATCAAACAAACTCTTAAAAGCAGCAGTCCAATTTCGGTTGTGTTCTGACATAGAGCAAATAATTGCATCCGCCCCTTTTATTTTTTCCAAAAAGCGAATAGCTCCTTCAGGAAACTCTCTTTTTTCTTCATCTACAGAAAATGTTGGTACAGCGTAATCATTCAAATCTATTACTTCAACTTCCCCTACTGGAAGTAGAGAACAGGTAAATTCAACTAATTGCTTATTGATCGAGGTACTTGATGTACTTCCTGCAAAGGCTAATATTTTCATAGTTATATTTAATTTTTTAGCAATCTTATAATTTGTATTCTTTATTTACTTCATTCTATGTTCTCTTTTTTACCTCATGCGATGACAAACTCACTGCCTATCAGATTTAGGTAACTTCCTGTATCCCTAACTTCCTTTGATTGAATCTAAGTCAGAATAAATGGGAAATCTAATTGACAGAATTGTTTATTCACTTTATCTATCCTATTGATCAAATGAAATTTATTGTAAGTTACTCTTTTTATTTTCCCTTCCCTCACTTTATCACAGCAAAAAAAAGTTTGTTGTCTAACCGCTTTTTCTTTTGCTTTCTATTTGTAAATAGTCACTTCAAATAACGTCACAGGAATGAAAAAAACACCAAAAGACAAAGCTGTAAACCCCCTTTTTTAACAGGATTTATATACAGTGGAAAACAAGTGATCTTTCTTAAAAAGTTTGATCATCAAAGGAACACATGGAGGCAAATAAAAAAAAGCCGATATCTTACTTACAAATTATCATATCCCGCAAATTCCTTAGAAACAACTCGTTTCCAATCGCTGTTTTTCTTTATAAAACTATACACTAAAGGACACAGAGGAATTAACTCATATTGATTCTGCTCAATGTAAAGTAGCGTTTTCTCGACTAATGCCATAGCTACTCCTCTACCTGCTAATTCTTCAGGGCTCTCTGTGTGAATCAACTTTATCACTTTGCCTTCTTCTTGAAAATCAATAAAAGCAGTATAACCATCAACAGTTAATTCAAAGCGATTACCTTGTATATTCTTATACAAATTCAAATTTAGAAACTCATCTTTCATAATAGGCTGTATTTATCTATTGTTTATACTTCAAAAATATAACCATTATCTCTCAAAGACACTTAATATAGATTAATAACTACCTGCTAACTGTTATTTCAATGAATTACTCCTACGTGGATAGGTAGTTTGTTCGGGCTTTAGAGGTGGTTTGTTCGGATAAAAGGCCATTTTCCCAGTAAATTCCGTACTTGGTCGCACCAATATCCGAACAAAATGCCTTATACATTTTTAGGACAAATCTTCAAAGTCAGGTTACATAGCACTTTGCACGCATTTTGCTCAAAAAAAGACAGGTTGATTTGTACATAAAAATGTTCTTTTCTGTCTAAAGAATACCTATTCCCTTTGGCTATTCACTCTTTTTTCACAAGCGTACGATAAACAACTAAAAACGCAACACTCTTAATTCCAACGAGGTTAACGTTTACTTTAAGTATTCTATAACATCTATATACAACTTCAAAAGATTTTAATATTTTTGTCTCACTAACTTTAATGTATAACATATGTTCGGCGACTTAATGGGAATGATGGGTAAGCTACAAGAAACCCAAGCAAAAATTGAAGAAACTAAAAAGAGATTAGACACAGTATTAATCGATGAAAAAAGCAATGATGGATTATTGGAAGTTACTATGACTGCCAATAGACAAATCAGAACACTGTCTATATCTGATGAATTAATGAATGACAAAGAGCAGTTAGAGGACTACTTGATTATGGTATTAAACCGTACCATAGAAAAGGCTACAGCTGTTAATGACGCCGAATTAGCTGCAGCAGCTAAAGATGGTATGCCTAATATTCCAGGAATGGACCTATTCAAATAATTATGAAAAAAATAGTATACTCACTTTTATTAGTTAGCGGCTTATTAATTGCCTCTTGTAATGATGGTACATCTTCTAAAGGGAATACAGTTATTACAGGAAATGTAGAGGGATTGAATCAAGGAAAGCTTTATCTATACCAGATGCAAGATACAACCTTGGTAGCTGTTGACTCATTAATCGTAAATGGAGGAAATGCCAATTTTAAATTTGCCTTAGATATTGAAAGCCCTGAAATGTTGTATTTGACATTAGATAGAGGTCATACTGTTTCTCAAGATAATCAATTGGGATTTTTTGCAGAACCTGGTCAGATTAATATTGAGACCAACCTAAAGAAATTCTATGCACAAGCAAAGGTGACAGGGTCAACCAATCAACCAATCTACGAGGAGTATTTGAAAGTACGCGGATCTGTCATAGACAAACAGAATGGCTTGATTGTAGAGATGTTCAATGCTCGTAAAGAAAACAATCAACATGCCTTAGACAGTTTAGTCAACTTAGACAAGCGCCTTAACAATAGAAAATACTTAAATGCAATTAACTTTGCCATTAACCACAAAAACTCTGACGTTGCACCATTCATAGCTTTAACTGATCTATATGATGCTAACATCAAATACTTAGATACTATCTACAACTCTTTAGACAGCAATATTGCAAACCAAAAATACGGTAAGCAATTAAAAGAGTTCATCGCAGAGCGAAAAGAAATGTCAACTGTACAAGAATAACAAAAATATCAACGCCTCTATATAGAGGCGTTTTCTATTAAGAAGAATTTGCTTACACAAGAGATTCTCTGTTTCAATTTAAACCTTATCCTATACCATTGAGGAATTACTCACTTTACTTTCTTAAAAAAGCTTCTATAAGCATAGAGCGATCCCACAGGTATTGAATTTTAATACCAAACACCTGATTTACTTTAGGAAGGTGAAATTTTTACAGAAAGCAATCTACCCCCAAAATAATATTCCTCACGAATCTACCAGTCGCTATAGGCACTCCTCCTTTTGTCACTACGCTTTATTTGGGTGAAGCAGACATCACCTGACACCATCATTCCTCTAATTGACACATTGAATAAAAAACGAAATTAGAAAAGGTTATCAGTAAGTAGATCTATCCTTAAAATAAAGTGTATAAAGCGATTAAATAACTAATCGACATTGATTTTTTTGTATCTTGAAACTCTGTACTACTACTCACTCTTTATACTTAAAAAATAGAAAGTAGAACAATCGACCAATTTTTAAAACTAAAATAACATAGATGACTTTCGATCAACAACTACAACAAAAAATTGACTTAAAGACCAAACCTATTCGAGCACTTGGTACATTAGAAGACCTCGCATTTCAAATTGCCAAAGTGCAGCAGACGCTTACTCCACAGTTACATCATCCTACAATACTTGTCTATGCAGCTGACCACGGGTTAGCAAAAGAAGGCGTTAGTGCTTACCCTCAGGAAGTCACTCCTCAGATGGTGTATAACTTCCTTCAAGGAGGTGCGGCAATTAATGTTTTTTGCAACCAAAACAACATTGCTTTAAAAATAGTAGATGCAGGAGTAAATGCAGATTTTCCCGTACACGAAAACTTGATTTCTTCAAAAGCAGGTTATGGGACAGCTAATATGTTAAACCACAAAGCCATGACTGAAGAACAATTAACATACTGTTTTACAGCGGCAGAAAAGCACATTGAATCCTTGGTAAGTTCTAAGTGTAATATCGTCGGCTTTGGAGAAATGGGGATAGGCAATACTTCAGCAGCCTCGCTGATCATGAGTTCCCTATTGGACATTCCTATTGCTGAATGTACTGGTCGAGGCACAGGAGTAGATGATCTAAACTTTTTGCGCAAACAGCAAATACTACAACAAGTACATGCCAATCACCCTAACCTAAAAACACCAAGAGAAATACTACAAACCTTCGGTGGTTTTGAAATTGCACAAATGTGTGGTGCTATGCTTGCCGCACATAAAAACAATATGTTACTTATGATCGATGGCTTTATTTGCTCGAGTGCATTCTTAGTTGCTTATCACATAAACCCAGCGATATTAAATAACGCCATCTTTTGCCATCAGTCAGACGAGCAAGGACACCGTATCCTTTTAGAGAGAATAGGGGCACGAGCGATTTTAAACCTCAGTCTTAGATTAGGTGAAGGAACAGGTTGTGCCTTGTCTTATCCCATTATACAAAGTGCTGTAAATTTTCTCAATAATATGGCAAGTTTTGAATCTGCAAATGTTTCAAACAAATGATAAAAAGAGAATTAACTTATTTCTGCACGGCTATCATGTTCTTTACCAGGATTCCGATTCCCTTTCACTTGCCCTATAACAATGAGATCATGAATAAGTCACAAAAGTACTTTCCATTGGTAGGACTCGTGGTTGGATTACTTGCAGCCTTAGCCTACTATATCTCTCAATTGGTTTTTCCAAATGACATCAGTATTATTCTATCTGTTTGTCTGACTGTATTACTTACAGGCGCGTTTCACGAAGATGGCTTTACGGATAGCTGTGATGCTTTTGGAGGAGGATACGGCAAAGAGAACATCATGACGATCATGAAGGATAGTCGCATTGGAGCCTATGGGGTCATTGGTATTTTACTACTACTCATTCTAAAAATAGTTACTTTAGTACATCTAAGTCACTTATCCCTATCCCTCGTAATATTTGCGATAATCTGTGGACATACCACAAGTAGATTTCACGCAGGCATGACTATTTACACCCACCAATATGTACAAGATATAGACAAGAGTAAATCAAAACCCTTAGCCAGTAAGAAATTACCGTGGAATAATATCTTGTTATCCCTCATCATTACTTTATTGCCTTATTTGCTTTATCAAAACTGGCTCTTATTACTCGCTTTTCCCATTAGTTACCTTGGAAAGATTTACTTATCTTACTACTTCAAAAAACACATAGGAGGCTATACAGGTGATTGTTTAGGAGCCATTCAACAAATATGTGAAGTAATATTCTATCTAAGTATTTTAGGCTTATGCAAGTATATGTAATTCGACACACAGCAGTAGAGATCCAAGCCGGTACCTGCTATGGACAAACGGATCTGAACTTATTGAATAGCTACAGAGATGACTTGCTACAAGTGCGCAAGCAACTTCCGAAAGCCTTTGATGCTATCTTTAGTAGTCCTCTCAAGCGATGCACTTTTATAGCAGAAGAATTTGACTCCAAGTATCAAACAGATTCGAGGCTAATAGAAATGAATTTTGGACATTGGGAAATGGCAAATTGGAGCGAAATTCCGAAACAAGAAATCGATCTTTGGAATAGTAATCTCACTCACAATCGTCCACCACAAGGAGAAAGTCTATATGAAGTACAGAGTAGAGTGAATCATTTCTTGGATGAGCTCAGAACTCAGAGTTTTAAAAACGTTCTACTCATTACACATGGAGGTCCCATCCGTTGTATGTGGAATTACATTTTAGACATCCCTCTTGAAAATACATTTAGGATTCCCGTTGGTTTTGACGAGGTATTCACCTTTCAGTTAGGAGAAGAACATAGCGAAGATTTCATCATTGCTAAACAATAAAAAAACACGCTATGCATAGCGTGTTTTTACCTTTATTATTTTTCTTCTTCTTCCATTGCTACTGGTAGAGCAACTTCTAAAGGATCATGTGTTTTTATTTCCAAATTCGGATCCAATAGGTTAATGTAGTAATAGTTAACCGTATCCTCTATATCTAAGATACCATCCTTATTGATATCTTCAATAGTCCTGAAATATAATCTGTGCTGCGCATCGATTACAGTCCAATCCAAAAGCTCATTGTTAGGCTGAATAACATTCTTAAACTTGCGACCGTTAGCCTCACTGATATACAACAACTTGGCAGGTGTTTTAGGGTTGATCACAACTTGCTCATCAAATACCTTATAGAGAAGAAAGTGTTTTTTATACTTATCAGCAATTGACTTTAAATAAGTCGCAGAGTGTATTTTTAATTTTTTATCCGTTAACGGTCTAACCTCTAAAGAATCTTTATGCTGAAACATAATGTTGTCCAGGAATCCCGTTAATTCATAAGGTGAAAAATTAGAAACAGTATATGAATAAGAATTGTTGTTCGATTTGCTTCCAAACTTAGAAGACGAACCATATACACGTACTTCACCTACAGGAAACATTAGGTAATTGGCCTCTCCCATAACGATAGGTAGGTCAACTACACGCATATCATTGTGTTTGATTTCTTCTTCTTGACTATCAACTTCTTTAGAAAGAACACCTGAAGTATCGTTCGGAAAATTGGCTTTAGAGTTTTCTTCTTGTTTGCAAGCTGATACAATAACCGCAAGTAGAACAATTAATATATTTATTCTTGTATTCATACTTATTGAATTAAAACGTATCAAAGATAAAGTAAATTTTACACATTTTTATTCTATAAAGCTAAATCTAAAGTATTTATAAGTATTAGTAATTCAATATTTTAAACAATAAATATTGATGAAAATAAAAAAAGGGTGATTGCACTTTACAGCGAACAACCACCCTTGTATGTTATTTTCTAAAGAAATGAGAAACGTATACAGCTTGATTCCCCATTCGATCCGTTACTTTTATCTCTACTGCATTCTTACCTGAAGTTACGATACCATCACTAAACTTGTGAACTATTTTCTTTGTTTTGTGATCGTAATCCAACAATATCCACTTGTCGTTAATCTTTCCTTCAATGGTATCTATTCCCGACAAATCATCGCTAATTAAGAAAGAAATCTCATTGGCATTGCTCAGCCATTGACCTTCAGTAAAACTTGGTTTATAGATCGTCGGCGCTTTGTCGTCAATCATAATTTTATAAGTACCAAAAGACTTTGTATAAATTGTGTAAATATGATCTTTCTTTGTAGTCTTGTAAAAATCTCGTCTGCCCTTTTCGTCAATCTTACCAATAAATGCTTTATCTGGATTGTCAATCGTTAATTTTGAGGTATCAAATGAAATTGCCATATTCTTTCGGAACGCTGTCACAGGCTCCCCTACTACTAACTGCTCTTGATCAGCGCTAATATCAATCGCTAAATCGTGGTAAAAAGTTGCCCCACTAATGTTGATACTTGCAAACCCTCTTTCAAAATAGTAATCTTTATCTGCGTTAATCTTAAACTCTTTGACATTATTCTCTCTCGCCGTCTTTGCCTCCGTTGCATCGTATTCTATTGGAATACTTATAGCTCTTTCATTCCCGTGATAATCGCAAAGCACAATTTTGTAGGTGTAACTTTCACCAGGTTTAACATCTATAATTCCCTTTGTCTCGTTATAGGATAAAACAGAGAGATTGTAAGGTCTCTCTACAAATAACTTTTGAACTTTAGCTCTTGTTTTTACGTAGCGTTCATAGTCAATCAATGCGTTTACCGTTCCCGATTCTGCAAAAGAAAATGTATCAAATCGATAGCTAAACAAACGCTTTCCATTCACATAAGTTTCCAAAGAGTAAACGCCGTTCTTGTTAGCATTGTAATCAGCTTGATCAAAAATATCTATTCCGAAGCTAATCTTTCCTTTTGCCTTTACAGTAGGCACTACTAAAGTACCATCCGCACTTGTCGTATAATTTAACAGTTGTGGGTTGGCATTTGTATTGGCAACAGCATCATCACTTATAGGATAAACAAATACGCTATTGACACTTGGCGCAATTTTATCTGTTACCATTTTATCCATTCCCTCTTTTAAAGGATTGATAATTTTCTGCGTTTTTGTATCGCGAAATTCGTAGTGTAAATGAGGTCCACCAGAACCACCCGTATTTCCAGTATATGCAATTAACTGCCCTTTCTTGACAGGCATTTGATTTTTCTTAAAAAACATCTCGACTTCAAAAGCCTTTTCAGCATAGTGTCTTTTGCGTACATAATCTGCAATCTCTCCTGCATATTCATTCAAGTGACCATAGACAGTGGTCTGTCCGTTTGGATGATCGATATAAAGCGCCTTGCCATATCCCCAAGTAGAAACTTTGATTCGCGAAACATATCCATCTGCTGGTGCATAGACAGGTAGTCCAATGCGCTGTTGTGTTTTAATATCCAGTCCAGCGTGAAAATGAGTACCGCGAAGTTCACCAAAATTACCCGAAAGGTTAACAGGAATTTGCAAAGGGTTGCTAAAGTCTAACTTTTCCTGTGCCATAGAAACAGTTGCCACACTACCTAACAATAGTGTAGATATCAATTTTAATCTCATACTTACTAACATTTTCTGCTAAAATAAACAATAACTAAATTAAAAGAACTATAAACGCTAAAAATGAAACACATAGATAATAAACAATTCTATTTATTAGAGAAATAGCTTTTTTTTATTGTAAATCTTTTTTAAATTTAAATACAAATTGTAACTTTGTGCTAAAGGATATTTGAATAGAAAGTATAATGAGTGAACTGGCTAACATAATCAGCTCTTTGGAGGTTAAGTTTGCGAAACTTGTACAGCGATTAAACAAACTTGAAGCAGAGAATACACAGCTGAAAGAGCGTTTAATCCAAGCAAATGAAGAGGTTGAATACAATGAAAAGCAATTAGATGAGATTTATAAGAAGTATGAATCCCTTCAGTTAGCAAATTCCTTATTGGGCAGTGAAGAGAATAAAAGAGATATGAAACTCAAAATAAATTCATTGATAAGAGAGATAGATCAGTGTATCGCTTATCTGACAAAATAGATCTGAACCATGAACAATGATGAACAATTAAGAATAAAAATATCAATTGCTGATAGAGTATACCCTCTAACAGTTAGTTACTCTCAGGAAGAAGCCCTTAGGAGTGCGTCTAAAAAGATTGATACGATGATTCATCAGTTTGAGGAGAACTATGCTGTTAGAGATAAACAAGATGTTTTAGCTATGTGTGCCTTACAGTTCGCATCGCAAACAGAACAAAAAAGCATCGATACAAGTGAAGGCTATAACAAAGCCTTAGATCGACTAATCAAATTAGATGAGGCTATTGAGCGAATACTCGCTAAATAATAAATTGACGTTCTTACTTTAAAAAAAGGGAGACTTAAAAATACTGCTCACATTAGTACCTGTTTGATAAACTCAACACTAACAAATTAAAATGAGTAAATCTTTGCATCTAAAGCACGCTGCTCACGCAGATCCTTGAACCGCAAGCTAGCTCAAAACTTGTTTACCTTAGAGTTTATACAACTCAATTCTAGTGTGAGCTTTTTTTATATATAATTTTGAAACATTTATGGAAATATTATTTGTCGTAGGAGGAATTGTGATTGGTGCAGCTATCGGCTTTGTAATCGCCAAGTACCTTGAGAAAAATCACGCTTCTTCAATATTGCAAAGTGCAAAAAATGAAGCAAAAACGACATTGCGTGATGCAAAAAACGAAGGAGAAGCGATTAAAAAAGAAAAGATATTACAAGCTAAAGAAAAGTTTATTGAACTGAAATCAGAACATGAACAAGTAATTTTAGCTCGTGATAAAAAGATTGCAGAAGCAGAAAAAAGAACAAGAGATAAGGAATCTCAAATTTCTAATGAACTTTCAAGAGCCAAAAAAGCTGCTGATGAAAGTGAAAAGAAAATTAAAGAATATGACCAAAAGCTTGAACTAATTGAACGCAAACAAGAGGAAGTTGAGAAACTTCACCGCGCTCAAGTTGAACAGTTAGAAGCTATCTCTGGACTTACTGCTGAAGAAGCTAAGAACCAAATCATTGAAAGCTTAAAAACAGAAGCAAAAGCTGACGCAATGGCACATATTCAAGACACTATTGAAGAGGCTAAGTTAACTGCTCAACAAGAGGCTAAAAAGATTATTATCAACACTATTCAACGTGTAGGTACAGAAGAAGCTGTAGAGAACTGTGTATCTGTATTCAACATTGAATCTGATGACGTAAAAGGTAGAATCATTGGTCGTGAGGGTAGAAACATTAGAGCTATTGAAGCTGCTACAGGAGTTGAAATCATCGTTGACGATACACCTGAAGCTATTATTCTTTCATGCTTTGACCCTGTAAGAAGGGAAGTTGCTCGATTGTCTTTACATAGACTTGTAACGGATGGACGTATCCACCCTGCAAGAATTGAAGAAGTAGTTGCCAAAACAACGAAGCAAATTGAGGAGGAAATCATCGAAATAGGTAAGCGTACTGTGATTGACTTAGGTATTCACGGTCTACACCCTGAGTTGATTAAAATAGTAGGTAGAATGAAATACCGTTCTTCTTATGGACAAAACTTACTACAACACTCACGCGAAGTAGCGAAACTATGTGGTTTAATGGCTGCAGAGCTGGGATTGAATGTAAAATTAGCTAAACGAGCTGGTCTATTACACGATATTGGTAAAGTTCCAGAAACTGAAACTGAACTTCCACACGCAATTTTAGGTATGCAGTGGGCTGAGAAATACGGTGAAAAACCAGAAGTATGCAATGCTATTGGAGCTCACCACGACGAGATTGAAATGACAACTCTTATCGCACCAATTATTCAAGTATGTGATGCGATCTCTGGTGCAAGACCAGGAGCAAGACGTCAAGTATTAGATTCGTATATTCAACGATTAAAAGATCTTGAAAGTATAGCTAATGAGTTTAATGGTGTGAAGAATGCCTATGCTATTCAAGCTGGACGTGAGCTACGTGTTATCGTAGAGAGCGAAAAAGTTACAGACGATATGGCGGCTACTTTATCATTTGACATTTCTCAAAAAATACAAACTGAAATGACTTATCCAGGTCAAGTTAAGATTACAGTAATCAGAGAAACAAGAGCAATAAACATTGCTAAATAAAGAAGACACAAGATTAATTTCTATGATAAAAAAGGGACTATTTTTTTACAATAGTCCCTTTTCTTTTTTGTTTATATGAAGTACTTCTATATCCCTCCTATCTACTTTATAGATTCAAATCACCGCTAATTCTAAAAATAGAGTAAGAATTACTACAATCGCTTTTTCCCACTCCTTGGATGAAAGTCTTCCATAACAGAACGCAATCGCTCTGTACTAATATGAGTATAAATCTCCGTAGTAGTAATAGACTCATGTCCTAACAAGACTTGTATTATGCGTATATCCGCCCCATTCTCTAATAAATGTGTGGCAAACGAATGACGGAAGGTATGTGGACTTACAACCTTGTTGAGCTTAGCTATTTTTGCTAATTGCTTAATAATAGTGAATATCATTGCCCTTGTCAACTGCCCTCCTCTTCTATTCAAAAATAAAATATCCACATCCTCCTTCTTAATAGTTAACTGGCATCGAATTGTTTTAATATAACTACTAATATACTTCATTGTATCTTCGTCAATTGGCACAAAGCGCTGCTTATCACCTTTACCTATTACCCGTATAAAACCTTCTTCAAAAAACAAATCAGAAATGCGCAAACTAACAAGTTCACTAACTCGCAATCCACAACTATATAGCAGTTCGAGAATGACTTTATTGCGATATCCTTCGTTTGTAGACTGATCAATGCAAGCAATCAAACGATCGATTTCCTCAACACTCAAGATATCAGGTAGCTTGCGCCCTGATTTAGGAGTTTCAATCAATTCGAAAGGCGAACGCTCAATATATCGCTCTAAAATAAAGTAATTAAAAAAGTTCTTTAGCCCAGATATAATTCGAGCTTGTGAATTAACCGCAACAAGTTCGCTAAGCTGATAGACAAAACCTTGTGCGAGCTCCTCGTCAATTTGTTCAACACTAAAGTCTGTATCATAGCTTTCTAAGTAGTTTAAAAACTTTCGCACATCTAAAATATAACTTTCAATAGAATTATCAGATAAACCGCGTTCTAACCTTAAATAGCTTGAAAACATCTTAATTTTATCTTCCCAATAACCTGTAGCCATAGTTTAAAAATATAATGATACCAAAGATACAAAAACAAAAAAGAGGCTGTCTAAAAAGCCTAAAAAACAAAACCCCGTCTAAAAAAGGCGGGGTTTTTTCATTGTTTGTCCTCAAAAATAATTATCTTCAAGGT
>NZ_WSPP01000334.1:0-793 GCF_009767705.1 Myroides sp. LoEW2-1
AGTATAGGTATTGTAGGTAAATGGGGGTATGGTAAAAGCTCTTATTTGGCACTCTTAGAAAAAAGGATTTTAAAAGAAGAACAAAAATATATACTCGTAAAATTTAATCCTAGACATTCCAAAAGTATTGAAACAATTCAGTTTGATTTTTTTCAAGCATTTTTTGAAGAGTTAAAAGAATATGACTCTAGATTTTCTAAATCATTTAATAATTATTTAAAAGCAATTCAGATAATTGATACAAATAATTTAATAGACTCTATTCAAAACGGATTTAATGCCTTTTTAGACGTTGAAAGTGAGAAAGATATAATTAATCTAGCTATTCAACGTATCAATAAGAAAATAATTGTAATCATTGATGATTTAGATCGTCTTCTATGTAGGCTTCCCTTTTTTAGGACACCTCTAAATTCGACAAATAATTCTTATTATGTTCAGATTTGATGAAGAATTTAAATTCTTCATCAAATCTGGGCTTATATTCTTTAGGCGATTTATTCCCTAATGCTTTATGAGGATGGTTAAAATTGTAATCCTCTTTCCATTTATCAGCCAATCTTTGTAACTGGTAGATATCATTGAAGTAAAAAGCATCTAATATATCCTCTCTAAAAAATCGATTAAAACGTATGCACCCGAGCAACCACATATTTCATAAGATGATGTAAGATAGTAAGTTTGTCTCAAAGTATGCACCCGAGCAACCACATATTTCATAAGATGATGTAAGATAGTAAGTTTGTCTCAAATAATAAAGAGATGAGCAAACAAGAAATTATGTACTCTCATG
>NZ_WSPP01000335.1:0-230 GCF_009767705.1 Myroides sp. LoEW2-1
GTATGCACCCGAGCAACCACATATTTCATAAGATGATGTAAGATAGTAAGTTTGTCTCAAATAATAAAGAGATGAGCAAACAAGAAATTATGTACTCTCATGTAGAGGATTGGAAAACAAGTGGATTAACACAATCAAAGTATTGTGAAAGTGTTGGAATTAAGCTAGCGACATTTAGTTATTGGGTAGTAAAGTTTAAGGGTGAAACAGAGCAAGAAGGCTCAAGTAAC
>NZ_WSPP01000336.1:0-258 GCF_009767705.1 Myroides sp. LoEW2-1
GCGACATTTAGTTATTGGGTAGTAAAGTTTAAGGGTGAAACAGAGCAAGAAGGCTCAAGTAACTTTATAGCAATAAGTAAAACATCAAAAACAGAAGGTAAAGAATATGAAATCGTGTATCCTAATGGAGTGAAGTTACGTTTAGAAACGAAAGATTTGGGTGAACTCTATTCATTAGTAAACCTTGTGTAATGTTTAGTCTGAGTAGTAGCCATCAATTCTACTTGTATAAATCAGCTTGTGATATGCGCAAGAGTT
>NZ_WSPP01000337.1:0-6344 GCF_009767705.1 Myroides sp. LoEW2-1
GAAAAAAACACTTTTAATTTTAAGCTTATTTACTTTATCTTTTTTTGGAACAGCTTGTTCTAGTGACGATAACTCTTCAAAAGATACAGAGCAGGTAGTCAAACCAGACCCCGGTAAACAGGAGAATCTCCTTGTAGGAACATGGCAAATTAAGTCTATTCATTTTACCAAATTTGTTGAAGAAGGTATACCAGCAAGTGATGCTTGTATGATAGAAGGTCTTACAGGATATGAGTTTAAGAAAGATAAGACATTTGTATTTTTAGCAGGTGAGAACAGTGCATTTGACCCTTCTGCTAAAAAATACTGGGAATGGTCAGCAAACGAGAATAGTTTTGAAATTAAGCAATTAAATATTGCAATGCCTCCCTACAATTTTGGGTTAACAACATTGGATTTAAAAGTGGAGAAAAGTGGAGATACTCATACCATGAGCTTTAAAGCTGAGCTGGCAAATGGTTCTCAAGCTGATTTTGTCTTAGAGAAAACAAAGGTAGATCCGAGTATCGCTTCAAAAATAACACTACCAAATGGAGATGTGTTTTCATGTGGGTTGTTTAGCGATCCAGTTATTAAAAAGTCTGATCTATTAAATTCAACATGGGTATTAGAGAAAGGACAAGAAGTATTCAAACAAACTTTCGACACAAGTATTGAGGTTACTCAATCAGATAGAGCAAAATCTGTTTTAGTGTACTCGTTCTTACAAGCAGATAAGAGTTTATTCAAGTACACTTTTCCAATGGGAGTAATTTCTGCAAAAGAAGATACTTGGACTTGGGATGATAAACAAAAATCCTTTAAAACAGCTTATCATACAGAGAATAGCTTTGCAAAAAGTGATATGCGATTCACTGTACTTGTAAAGAAGATTTCGGATTCAAAACTTGAGTTTACTTTCACAGACGACAAGGGTACAAATCTAAAGAGAACCTTTGTTAAGTATGATACATTTATCTCTACAACTGATCAGCTTGACGGTATCAATGAAGTTTTAAATGAGATAGTAGCTGCAGGAGAGAAGAAATAACAATATATAAGTTAGGGAAGAGAATATGAATATATTCAAACAATGGGTAATGGCATTGATGCTGATTGTATCAGTGCCATTTTTTAAAGCAAGTGCAAGTGAAGTAATTAGTAATAATATACTACAAGGCCAGTGGAGAGTAAGTAAAGTAAACTTTCATAGTTCTCCTGCCGATAAACAGAATAAGTTTACAAGTTATCATATGCAACAGGGTATTGTTCGCTATGATTTTAAAGCCAATAATGAGTTTAGCTTTGTTGTTCCCAATAAGAAGAACAATAGACCGGAGGATGGAAGATACTGGCTCTGGAATAAAGAAGGACATGATGGTTTCTCTATCAATCAAATCTCGTTAAATAGTCCCCCATTTAACTTTGGTTTGACAGCTAAGATAACACAGGTGGATTCTTATAATACTTATAGCGTAATTACCTTAGAGGTCGTGTTTCATGCCGATCAGCAAACCGCTACTATGACACTAACAAACTTAAATGATGTTAATTGGGATAATCCGCCAGTGATTTATGTAAATAATATAGCATTATGAAATGGCGGTTTATTCTTCTTCTTATCCTTTTTCCTTGCTTAGGCTTCTCTCAAGTATTTGATAAACTTCAAGGACAGGTTGTAGATGGGTTAAATCAAACGGTAGCTAATGCAACTCTATATCTGTTAGAGGCTGATAGACAAGAAAAAACAGATGCTCAAGGCAGGTTTTCTTTTGATGCTGTAATTAAGGGAAATTATACATTATTGGTAGAAGTTAGTAGCCCTTTACAAGAAGCAATAGTTTACCTGAGTAAAGATTCCGATTGGAACAATGTGTCGATAAAGGTCAAGCCAAAGGATCGTTTATTAGATAATATTACAATTCAAGCAAAGAGCAAAAGCGAAAGATTGCAGCATGCTGCAATTAAATCTGATATTGTACAGGTACAAACAAGTGCCATTAAATCTGCTTCTATAGAGGAGCTTATCAGTAGTACTCCAGGAGTGAAGGTTAGAAGTATAGGAGGGCTTGGGGCAAATAGCAATATAATAGTGGGCGGATTTACAGGTAATGCCGTTCGTTTTTTAGTAGATGACATTCCTATGGATTATCTCGGGAGTAGCTATGGTATAAACAAAGTTCCAACCAATATGTTGGAGCGAGTAGAAGTGTATAAAGGGGTACTGCCCTCCAAAATTGGAATTGATGCTTTAGGCAGCGCTATAAATCTTGTTACTTTAGAAAAAAAAGAAACTGCAGCCACACTTTCCTATGAGACAGGATCTTATAACACGCATATAGGTTCTGTTAATGCAAGTGTTTTATTGTCACCGAATTGGAGTTTGGGAACCAATAGTTTTTACAATTATTCCGACAATAATTTTAAAGTAAATAACTTGCCTTATCTAGAGGAGAAAACAGGTAATACAACCTATATTAAAGCAAAGCTGTTTCACAATTCCTTTGAACAAGCAAACATGCAGTTTTACCTTCAAGGAAATGACCTTTCTTGGGCTGATAAAATCTCATTTAGTGTTCATTCTTATGAGTTGTCAAAAGATATTCAAAATGATGCTTATTCCAGAGCAAGAGCTTTTGGTAAGGCTTATAGGAAAGAAAAAGGGCGCTTTATACCAAGTTTAACTTATAAAAAGGCATTCTTAAATCATCGTTTGCAATGGAGCCAGTTTTTGGTTTATAGTAAGATAGATTATGAGCTATTTGACAAGACAAAGAACGTTTATTACGATTGGAAAGGTAATGCACATCAAACGGTATCTTCCTCTGAGATGGGAAATTTGGTCATCAAAGATGGTTATTTAAAAAATACTCAAAGCCAGTTTACCACAAGAGGTAATTTAAGTTATTTATTAAGTGATTATGTGTTGATTGAAAACAATACAGTCTTTAGTCACTATAATACAAAATCTACCTTAGATGAGCTTAATTCAAGTGGTACAAACTATCAAAAGTTAGTGAGCAGTTTTGCCATTGACTTTACTTTATTTGAGAGTCGCGTTTTTTTAAATACACAAGTCAAATTCTTGCATGGACACTTAAAGGCTAAATACAATGCTAGTGATAATCCCCATGAGCTGTTGGTTAAAGAAAAGACTGTGAGTAAAACGGGAATGAGTTTCTCCCAAGCTGTAAAGTATCAAATAGATAAGCAAAATTACATTCGTTTTTCTTACGAGAATACTTATAGGTTACCTGATAAGGAAGAATTCTTTGGTGATAATAATTTTGTTATTTCTAATTATGATTTGAATCCAGAGAAGAGTTATAACCTAAACTTGGGTTATACTTTCACAAATAAAAAGTTAGCTGCTCAAGTGAATACTTATTATCGAAAGACTACAGATTTAATTCGATTAAAAGATATTAATCAATATCAAGCTGTCTTTCTAAATTTAGATAAAGTAAAGGGATTCGGTGTAGAGGTGGATGTAAACTATAAGCCTATTAAGCACTTGACTTTCTCGGCAAATTTAACTTGGAATGACTTTCGTTTAGAGTCAAGTAAAGACAATTTGTTAAATACCCAACACTATAAAAAAGCCAGGATAGCTAATATGCCTTTTTACTATACAAACTTTAGTGTATCGTATAATTTTAAAGACGTCTTATTAATTGATAGCGACTTGAGTTTATATTGGAACTACTCCTATGTACATCAGTACTATTTAGATTTTATAGAAAAGCAATTTGAACCTAATGGCTTTTTGGGCTTGTGGGGAGATTCTAAGATTAATACGAGTCGAATTATACCTGTGCAACATTTAAACAATCTTGGTATTGTTTATCAAAAGCATATTGGTAGACATCAAGTAGCTGTAGCGGCAGAGGTAAAGAACTTATTTAACCATGAGATTTACAATGAATTTAAGATGCAAAATCCTGGTCGTAACTATAGAGTGAAATTGACTTATAGTTTTTAAATATTTATATAAAAGCGATATGATACAATTTGTAAAAGGTCAAAAAATAATTGAAGTAGTGAAAAAGACAATAGAATTTTATGCGAGTTTTACTCGATATATGATGGTGGTTCTCTTTGTTGGGTTATTCAGTTCGTGTACAATTAATAACCTCAAGGAAGAAAGTAGCGATGCTAAGTTGAATTACGATAGCTTTAACTATGTCTTGGCTACTGAAGATGCATCAACTCCTGATATTACAAGATTCTTTTCTTTTACCTTATCTGAGATAGACAATAAACGAAATTATGACCTGATTAAGGACAATAGTATATTTACCAATTCAGACCCTTCGACATCTTCTGGCCATGTGTTTTACAAGGATTATATCTTTAGTATGGCTAAGGATAAAAAAGGATATTCTTCAACACCTGGGCTTTATAAACTCAAACTAAATAGTAGTAACCGCTTGTATATAGACAAAGAGATTAGTATTAACAAAGACAATTTATTTCCCTCGCGTAAGTTGTGTGTAGTGGATCAAAATACTGGTTTTTTCTACAATGAAGGTATTGCACCTCAGACTATTCAGCGATTTAACCCAACAAGTATGCAACTTGAAGGTAAAATTGATCTAAAGCCATTTATACAAAAGTTTAGACCAGAGGCTAAATGGGTAGATGAATCTGGGAATAACCTTGTTCGCACAGGTTCATTAGTTTTGGATCACAAACAAGGAAAGCTCTTTATTAGTGTGGTGTTCTTAGAAAAGGCAAGTTTTAACTTAATTAGCGAGAAGGAGAATAGCTTCTACCTAGCTGTGGTTGATATAGCTACAATGCGATTTGAAAAGTTTATTGCTTATGACAAGGCTAAAACAGTAAGCTTCTTTGTGTCAGAGAATCAGTCAACAACTAAAGACCAGCAAGGTAACTTATATTTTGCCTCTTGGGGGTGGAATCAGTTTTATTCCCATTTTCCTTCTCAAGTCTTTAGGATTAAAGACTCAGAAACTGACTTTGACAAAGAATTTATTGTGGATATAGAAAAGCATTTTGGAACGCAGCATATCGTACAGTCAATTCTTTCCTATAACAACAAGCTTTATTTACATATCTCTCAAGGAGTTTATCGCTTTGATTCAAGTGAGGATAGTGCAACCAAGTTTAGCTTGCAAATGGGGTATTATGAGGTAGATCCCAAATCGCCAGATCAATTCAAAAAACTAGATATCCCCTTGTCAAACCCTTCTTCGCGAATGAATGTATTTACAGTGGTAGATGATAAATTATTTGTCTGCGTACCTAATTCAGATCCCTTAAAGTTCAATGGGGTGTATAGTGTAGATAGAAATGGACAGGTTAAGAAGGTCTTGCAAATTGCCAATAAGTATAAGCCAACAAGATTTTATAAGTTAGATCCTTATGGTCAGTAAATAACAGAATAATATATCTTAAGTTAATTATTAATTCAATCCTGAAAAGGCAGTGGGTGGTAGATTTTACTCCTGCTGCTTTTTTTATGGCTAAAAATATTACTCAAAATGGCTTTCAATAGCCGCGTCTTAGTTGAATTCTTTCACGTTTTAGCGGGGTTAATTGTTGTTTTAGTCGTGTTTTTATCCCATTGGGTAGAAAATTTAAAGGCGATGGAACAACGAGAAGCTATCTTTGTAGTGTAAGTAAAACACCCATTAAAAATTACAAAACAGGTTTTTAGAGTTCAAGTGATTTTGTTTTGTAAAAGTACTGTAGTAATCAACAGTTCGTACTAGGTTTATATTAAGTATTAAAGGTTTGTTTATTGTGAGCAGATTACTACAAAAAAAAGCTTGTAATCCCTATTTATAGGAGATTATGAGCTTTTTCATTTTAATATCTATTCTTTGAAGTAACCCAAAAGAACAAGCCTATACTCATTGTAATAATAGAGGAGAAAGTTTCCCAATTTTTGTTCTCAGCCTCGAAGATAAATTTATCGTTATTAGAGTCTTTATACACCTTAACATTTTGACTTTGTTTAAGGTCGCTTGTAACTGTTTTAGGAAGTTGTTTGCTGTATATTTTATCTTGAAATTTAAAGTGGATATTGTGCTTGTCTTGATAATTTGGTTCCTGTAGAATTTCCACCATAGTACTTTGACCAAAAAGAGCAATTCTCTTTTCGTCTGTATTGTATAAAAGCATGATAATGGATAAGCAAAAGATAACAATGCCTGCTATTTTTAGTTTGTTTTTCATAATAAATCCAAAATCGTTGTTTGATTTGTATACAAATATATATAAAAAGTAATTACTTTAACTGTTTTGACCCCTATAAACCTAGAGTATTTTTAAATTTTTAAAGTATAATGTTTTAGGCTACTTTTTCTCTGCTACAAATCAAGTGTTTGTCCTTTTCCCAT
>NZ_WSPP01000338.1:0-612 GCF_009767705.1 Myroides sp. LoEW2-1
TGTTTATTTAACTGAGTCACTTTTTCTTTAAGCTCTAAACTATCAATATTTTTGGAACAGTGTTCTTTTGCGAGTTCACTTTGATCCTGTTTGATTTGACCCTCTATTTCTGTGAGAACATCTTGAATTTTTGTTTCTAATTTAGCCTTGTTTTTCTCCACTGAACCACGCCATACAAAGGTGTATCGGTTAGAGCTAGATTCAATTTTTGTTCCATCAATATATTGAACTTGTAAACTAACATATTGTAATTCTTGTAACAGACGAACCACATCTGCAAAAAGCTGATGGATTTGACCTTTCAATCGCTTAGCGCGAAAATAATTAATCGTGCGATGATCAGGCAAGCTATTACCAGATAACCACATAAAATAAATGTTCTCCGTCAAAGCCCGTTCAATCTTACGCGATGAATAAATATTATTGAAATAGGCGTAGAATAAGACTTTTATCATCATACGGGGATGATAACTGGTGGTCCCTCCTCCTTTGTATTGACTTAAAATAGAACTAATATCTAACTCATCAACAACAGCATTGATAAGACGAACAGGATGGTCTAGAGGAATTTTAGAAAAAATATCTTCAGGAAATAGACTCGGCGATTTTAAA
>NZ_WSPP01000043.1:0-31497 GCF_009767705.1 Myroides sp. LoEW2-1
GATGTAGATAGCCTTAGAATTAAAATAGAGGGGTGTTTTTGATATTAAAATTTTAAAGGCTATATTTGCACTCAAATTATCAAGAATTTTTTAGTCAAATACTAAAGAATAGCAACCTGCAACAACAAGCAAGGTGCTGCAATCGATAAGCCAGAAATGGAAAAAATGTTGTTTACTTCACAAGTAAGTATTATTTCTATCAGATCTGGCAAGTAATTTGTAAACCTTCAATTATTTAATTTACAGTATGTCAGAGAACAAGTTTTACACTTTTATTCCATTTTTCGTTTTCATAGCCATCTTTTTAGGTTCAGGTATCCTATTGGGCGGATTTTATATGATGCCGTCACCTATAGCTATTTCGGTGGGGATTATTACCGCGTTTTTATGTTTTTATAAAACATCAATGAATGATAAGGTGATATCTCTAATTAACGGATGCGGAGATAGTAAGGTAATTACGATGTGTATTATCTATTTATTGGCTGGAGCTTTCGCAGTTGTAACTAATGCGATAGGAGGTGTAGATGTTATGGTGAATATTGGACTTAGCTTTGTCCCTGTAGAGTACTTGGCAATAGGAATATTTGTCATTGCGTGTTTTTTATCCTTGTCTATTGGTACTTCCGTAGGTACTATTGTTGCGCTTGGGCCAATTGTAGTTGGTTTAGCAGAGAAGTCAGGAACATCTATGGGACTTCTATGTGGTACACTATTAGGAGGGGCTATGTTTGGGGACAATCTCTCGTTGATTTCAGATACAACTATTACTGCGACACAAACAGTAGGTTGTCAAATGAAAGATAAGTTCAGAGCGAATTTTAAGTTGGCTTTTCCAGCGGCAATTGTTACTCTGATAATCCTCGTATTTATGACAGGGAGTGAGAGTACTATTGTTTTTGAACTTGGGGATACAAGTAACTTTTGGGTTGTTATTCCCTATGTCTTAATTATTGTCTTAGCCCTACTGGGTGTACAAGTATTTGTAGCCTTATTTATTGGTATTGTTGTCGCAGGATGTATTGGATTGATGCAAAGTGATTTTGATGTATTGGGATTTGCTAAGTTAACCTACGAAGGTTTTGTATCGATGAACGAAATCTTTTTATTGTCAATGCTTACAGGTGGATTAGCAAAGATGGTAGAAGATCAAGGTGGGATTGATTGGTTGTTAAGACAAATGAAAAAACTGATGAAGTCCCCTAAGGGAGCGGAATTTGGTATTGCTGGTTTGGTATCCTCAATAGGAGTTTGCCTTGCCAATAATACGGTATCTATCCTTGTAGCAGGTAATTTAGCAAGAGATATTGCTACAGAATACAAGTTAGATAGGCCGAGAGTGGCGTCCATTTTAGATATTTTTGCATGTATTGTGCAAGGAGTACTTCCTTATGGTGCTCAGATCTTAATATTATTGGAGTTCACCAATGGGAAGATTGATTATATTGATTTGATGAAGTATTCTTATTACTTTGTTTCTCTGTTAATTATCACTCTTTTTTATATGGTTTTTTTAAGAAAGCGCGTACAAATAGCATAAAATATGAATCAGAAAATACAAATTGTTTATATTTGTCCTTGGTTCAAATACAAAAATTGGATTTACACATGAAATTATTAGAAGGTAAAATCGCTATTATCACTGGTGCTACAAGAGGAATCGGTAGAGGAGTAGCTAAGGCATTTGCAGAACATGGTGCGAATGTTGCATTCACATATAGTTCTTCAGCTCAAGCAGCAGTGGAATTAGAACAAGAATTAGCAGCTTTAGGTGTTAAAGCAAAAGGATATCAATCTAATGCAGCAGAATATGATGCAGCAGAGAAATTGGTAGAGGAGATTTTAAAAGAGTTTGGAAACATTGATATTTTGATTAATAACGCTGGTATTACTAAAGATAACTTATTAATGAGAATGTCTGAAGCAGATTTTGATGCAGTAATTCAAGTAAACCTTAAGTCAGTGTTTAATATGACGAAAGCTGTTCAACGAACAATGTTGAAAAACAGAAAAGGGTCTATTATCAATATGAGTTCTGTAGTTGGAGTAAAAGGAAATGCAGGACAAGCAAACTATGCTGCGTCTAAAGCAGGAGTTATCGGGTTCTCTAAATCAATCGCTTTAGAGTTGGGATCTCGTAATATCCGTTGTAACGTAGTTGCTCCAGGATTTATTGAAACAGAGATGACAGGTGCTTTACCAGAAGACGTAGTAAAAGGATGGAGAGATGCTATTCCTTTAAAACGCGGTGGTACACCAGAAGATATTGCAAATACATGTGTATTCTTAGGTTCTGATATGTCTGCTTATATCACTGGTCAAGTGATTAATGTAGACGGAGGAATGCTTACATAAGATTCACTTCAATATACAATAAAACAAAAGGCTATCTAATTATTAGATAACCTTTTGTTTTTATATAAGCCTTGTAAATTTTACAATAAGTTAGCTCTTAATTCTTCAGCTGATTTTGGAGATAAAGCTCCAAGTGGAATATCAAATACTGTAACTGCTCCAGTATGTCCTTGTTTAGCTTGTTTGTAAACAGCGCGTGAAAAGGCAACTAAAACACTGGCAGTAAATTCTGGATTACTTTCTAAGGTAAGGCCAAATTCGATATTTTGTTTTGTTTGTTCACCAGTCAATCCAGAACGGAATACTTTACCTCCATGAGGCATTGCAGAGTGGTTTGCTTTAAGCTCTTCTTCTGATATAAAGTGCACGGTAGTGTTGTAATCAGCAAAGTAATTAGGCATCGTCTTAATACTGTTTTCTATGACAGATTTATCTGATCCCTCTTGCGCAACAACGTAGCATACACGTTCGTGTTTTTCAGCTGTTGTTAATACTGGGTTTTCCCCTTGTCTAACTCGTTCTAAAGCAGTTTCAATAGGAATTGTATATTGTACCCCCGCTTTTACTCCCTCGATGCGTCTGATGGCATCTGAGTGTCCTTGACTCAGTCCTTTCCCCCAAAAAGTATACGTTTCCCCTTGTGGTAGAATACTCTCACCTAAAACTCTAAGCATTGAGAAGAGCCCAGGATCCCACCCTGTAGAAATAAGACTTAAAGTATGGTGCTCTTTAGCTACTTTATTTACGGTGCTAAAGAATTCAGGAATTTTTGCATGAGTATCAAAACTGTCAACTGTATTAAACCATTGAGCAATATATGGCACTTGCTGAGGTAGATCTGTTGAAGAACCTCCGCAAATAATCATGACATCTACAATGTTTCTATAGTCGGTAATTTTATCTATGTGTACAGCCTTTGCGGTAGTGTCAATTTCTTTAGGATCTCGTCTTGTAAAAATAGCAACGAGCTCCATGTCTTTATTTTGTCTTATTGCAAGTTCAACTCCTTTTCCTAAATTTCCATAACCAACAATACCTATTTTAATAGGGTTATTATAAGCAGTATTCATATTTCTATATTTGTTTTTTAAGTAATGATCTTATTGGTAAATGTGTTTTTCACTCAATAAGGGGCTAATTTACTTAATTCTTTTAGAGTTTGCAGTAATTCTAAAAGAGAAAATAGCGGTTGTATCTTACTTTATCCGAAATCTGAACAGCGCTAAATACTTTGTTTAGATTATAGGTTGTGTGTATTTTTTTGTAAATTTAACAAACTAAAATGGACGCTTGTATGAAAATAGGAAATGACACAATAGGAATTTCTTTAGCAGATAAGATAAAGCTATTTATTTTTAACTTCCTTATATATGTATTGCTAATCTTACTATTGGATTGGTTTTTTGACGGAACAATTAAATCATGGGATGTTTATCTTCTGAAGGGAATTATTTACAGTATATTGTTTACAGGTATCATTTATTTTACTCTAAAAACAATGACCAAAAGAGTTGCTACAAAACTGCAAATACCCTTGGCAGAAGGTGAAGAACTTGAGGCTCATGGCGTAGCAAATATGTTTATTGGGAAAGAAGCAGTTGGTGGGAAATTGGGAATTACTCCCGAAGCACTTATTTTTCACTCTCACAAGTTTAATATGTCAACGGGAACGGTGCGTATAAACTATGATATGATTAAAGCAGTTAAGCCTACCAGGATAATGTGGTTAATTAACACAGGGATCAAAGTTTATTTAAAAGATGGAGATAGCTTTGTCTTTGTTGTTAGCGATAGAAAAGTTTGGTTAGAACTGATTGCAAAAAAGTTGAACTAAGGCGTAGGTATATATAGTAAGGCTACTGAAAGCTTTAGGAAATGGTACATTTCTTAAAGCTTTTTTTTGTCTTTAAGTATAACCTCTTTTGGAAATTAATTCAACAATTTTGTCCTTTTTTGAAGTATTTTGTCATTTATGTATTTTCTTTGTACTTTAAAATAGTAATCATTAAAAAGCAATGTCAATAATGGATATTACAATCTAACATAGTATAATAGAGGTAATCACAGGCATTATTTCTATTAAAAGTTCATATAAGTAAGTAGGACAATTAATTAATAGAAAGAATATGCAAGAAAATAATAAATATACTCAACACAATGAAGCTGCTTGGGATAAACAAGCATTAGCTAATGTTCAATGGTCACAACCTGTGTCAAAAGAAGTGGTAGAAAGAGCCAAACAGGGGGAGTGGGAATTATATGTATTACCAACTCCAATAAACAAAGAATGGTTGGGCAATCTACAAGGTAAAAGAGTTTTATGTCTTGCCAGTGCTGGTGGTCAGCAAGGGTCTGTATTAGCCGCAGCAGGTGCAATAGTTACTGTTTTAGACTTATCTACAGAACAGTTAAATAAAGATAAGTTTGTTGCAGAGCGAGATGGTTTAACCATTGAATTGGTTCACGGAAGTATGACAGATCTATCTATGTTTGAAGATCAGACATTTGACTGTATTGTACATCCTATTTCTAATCACTATATCGAGAGTGTGATTCCAGTATGGAGAGAATGCTATCGCGTATTAAAGATGGGAGGTAGTCTAATTAGCAGTTTTTACAACCCAGTTGTTTATATACACGATAGAGATCAACGCTTTGCCAAGGATCAAGTAATCAAGCCAAAGTATAGAATCCCTTTCGCTGACTTAAAGGATTTTACAGCCGACGAAATTAAGAATAAACAAGATAAAGGGGAAGCTTTTGTCTTTGGGCATTCACTACAGGATTTGATTGGTGGTCAATTAGATCAGGGGTTTGTGATTAAGGCCTATGAAGAAGCTTTTCAACCGAATCCTCGCTTTGTTGTAGATCCTTTTATTCCAACTTTCATCGCTACATTGGCTTTGAAAATCTAATATGAAATCGTTTTTTTTATTGTATCTTGTACTTAGTAATTTGTACGAAATAAGAAAGAAGTATGGATAAAAACACAACATGGATAGGTGAACAACACTTGTCAATTGAACGATGTAAAATCATATCAAAAGAGAATAGTTATCACGTTAAAGGTGAGTTGGTTGGGAATAAAAACAATCAAGTTTACGGCGTGGATTATCAGATTGTCGTGGATGAGAATTGGGAAACGAGATTTTTCTCAATAGAAACACGTACTGGTCATAAGAATAATTTTATTAATGCTCATAAAATTAATGGCTTATGGATGATTGATGAAATGGATCGTCCAGAGTTTAACGAATGTTTAGACATTGATATAGCTATAACTCCTTTTACTAATACAATACCAATCAATCGACTGAAACTTGCTGTAAATGCAACAGCAGAAATTACGGTGATCTATATAGACCCTATTGATGGTAGATTAGTACCGATGTTGCAACAATATACACGACTAAGTGATTCTCGTTATTTCTACAAAAACTTGGGAACTGAATTTGAGTCTGAGATTGAAGTAGATGAAAATGGCATTGTTCTAAATTATCCTGGATTGTTTAAAGCTATCATATAAAAACAAAGCGCACTGTAAAGTGCGCTTTATTTTTATTCTTTATTTCAACTGTTTCTTATTGTTTTCAATCATTTTTAAGTCTTCAGATTGACTACTATTATCTTCAGTGTTCACTTTATTACCTTCCAAATCATATTTTACATCAGATTCTATAGGAGCAGTATTTTTGTGTTTCTTTGATTTATAAAGTGGGATAAAATAGGTGATTGTATAATTAAATCCAACTCCTATAGCTCCACTGTGTTTTTTATTAAAACCGGGAATATAAAGGTTCTCAAATTGATCTGGCTGTTTTTGACTAACTAATCCATTTAACCTTAAAGTAAAGCCCATAAAAACATTGTTAAACATTTTTGCTTGAATTCCCGTGACAAATTCTACCCAATGTGCAGATAAGCCACTAAACTTTTCATTTGGTCTGATCTCTTGATTTGGGAAATAGGGATCTGTAGTATAGATTCTGTACCAGTCTAAAGTCTGTGAGAAACTGCTAAATCCATATCTAAACCCTACAAAAATAGCATTTTCTTCATCTAACCAATTGTCATATACATTGTAGTTCGCTCCTAATCGGATATAGTTACCTTTAGTTGTGAAGCCATACGTACTTTCATTTCTCTCTAACTTATCTGTTCCTATTTCTGCAGCAGCCCACCAATTTTTATTGAGTCGATAATCTCCTGTAATCTCAAAACCCTGATAAGTTTTGTCATAGAATCCACGAGTTAAGCGAAACAAATCTACTCCAACACGCAATCCAAAACGCTGCGGGAATACTGCTGGTGTTTCTTGTTTGGAGGTTATTTGAGGTGTAGTCTCCACGATTTCAATTTTCGTAGGAGGGGCAATACTATCATTTTTACTTTCAATGACTTCTTTCTCTTGTGCAAAAACGGATAAAGCACAAAGAAATATACTTCCTTTAATAATAGATTGTAAAGTGTGCTTCATCTTGATTTAAAATTTCATTTGTTTCTGTAATATACAATTGAATCCAGTTGCCTTCTGTTCTTTCTTTATCTCCATTAAGTAGAGGAGAAGTTCCATCTTGGTTCAATGAGAAAGTAGATACATATCCACAAGCTTTGTTTAAATAACTTGTATTGATTTTGTATTTATAAGTTAAGGTATCACTAAGTACGTAAGTTTCTTCTTGCTCGCGTATTGTTCGAGATAAAACCCAACTTGTCTCCGGTTGATCTAAGCGAAGAGGGAGCACTAATTTATTGCCAGAAGATGCAATCTTTTGTTCTTCAAAACCTAAAGCATAGGCTTCAATGCGCTCTGTACGGGGAATATCTTGATCTTCATAATTGAAAAACTCAATTAAGAAACTCGGTGTAGTTGCTTCTGTTTCAGCGCAAATATCATCTTTCTCACAAGCAACAAAACTTAAGGAGCCTATTAAAATAGCGATAGATGCATATAAAATTCTTTTCATAGATTAATTCAAAGTCTATTTATGATTGCCAAAAATACTAAAAGTAATTCATAAGTCTTTAAAAATATTCTATAAAGGGTTGGCTGTAATTAGCAGTAGAATAAATACTAAATGAATAAATTATATTCAAAAAAAAGTAAAATATATAAAAATTTCAAAGATAAAATGACATTTTTCCTTATTTTGAAGGATTATTAGAATTATCTTTATAGAGCAAATAAAAAAAGATTGTAAAATGATTGAGAAAATTACAGCACTACAAGTAGTATTGGCAGTGATTCCCATTTTGCTGTTGATCATTCTCTTAGGAGTGATGAAAGTGTCGGGGCATATAAGTGCATTGATCACTTTAATAGCGACCGTACTTATTGGAATATTTGGTTTTGCCTTACCCTTTAGTGATACAGGGGTGGCAATAGCTTATGGCGTAGTCAAGGCTATGTTTCCGATCCTCCTTATTATTTTGATGGCAATTTACAGTTACAATGTTCAAGTACACACAGGTAAAATAGAAGTCATCAAACAACAATTTGCTGCTATATCAGAAGATAAAGCAGTTCAAGTACTTTTGTTGACATGGGGATTTGGAGGTTTGTTAGAGGGAATGGCTGGTTTTGGAACAGCTGTTGCTATACCTGCTGCAATCTTAATAAGTTTAGGATTCAAGCCCATTTTCTCAGCAGTAGCCAGTTTGTTAGCCAATAGTGTGCCTACTGCTTTTGGGGCTGTAGGGATTCCTGTTATTGTCTTGGCAGGTGAGGTGGATATGCTTGAGCAAATCACGAGTATCAGTGCAGATATTGTGGCACAATTAGCCGTCTTAATGTTCCTTGTGCCTTTCATGATTGTAACCCTTTCGAATCCTACTTGGAAAGCTGTTCCCAAGCATTTATTGTTGTCTTTTATTGTCGGAGCTACGTCATTAATTGTACAATATTATGCTGCTATATATATCGGTGCTGAAACTCCTGCAATTTTAGGAAGTATTGCAGCTATTATCGTGATTATATTATTTGGTAAGATTGCTGCGCTAAAACAGAAGCAGCCGAAGAAGGTATTGCCTTTTACTAAAAAAGAGCAGATGAGTGCGTGGAGTGTATATGGGTTGATTTTAGCTTTGGTGTTAATTACAAGTCCCTTATTTCCTGTTTCTACGTGGTTAAAAGCAAATGTGAGTATTTTTCAAAGCACCTTTAATTTTGAGATATTAGGGCAAGTTAAGAAACTGGGTGTTTATTGGTTAACCGATACAGGAGTATTAATTTTTATCAGTTCTGTCATTGGTGGATTGATACAGGGAGGTACTTTTAAGGGGTTAATGAAGTTATTGGGGGATACCGCTATTCAAATACAGAAAACGGTTCTGACGGTTTGTTGTCTTATTGCTCTGTCAACGATTATGGATGTATCAGGAATGATTACAGTATTGGGAGTAGCTTTGGCTACTGCTACAGGAGCATTCTATCCTTTCTTTGCTCCAGCAATTGGTGCAGTTGGTACCTTCCTAACGGGAAGTGATACGTCTTCTAATATTTTATTTGGTAAGTTACAAGGGTCAGTTGCCGATCAAATTGGCGCAGATAAGGGATGGCTTGCTGCAGCGAATACCACAGGTGCAACAGGTGGTAAAATTATCTCTCCTCAGAGTATAGCTGTAGCAACCACAGCGTGTAATGAACAAGGAAAAGAAGGACTAATACTCAAAAAAGCAGTCATCTTCTCCTTGCTTTATATTATTATAGCTGGCGTTATTGTGTATTTGGGGAGTTAAGTATAGAAATTAAGAGCCAGTAGGATTACACATAATCTTGTTGGATTAATTTAATAAGCATTTTAGACATTTTAGAGGAGAATTACTCGAAAGAGTAATTCTCCTTGTTTATTTTATATTCTTATTAATTAAAGTATTATTAAAATGTGAGAAAAGGTATAATTTATTATCTTGATATGCGTTAGTACAAGTATTAATTAGAAAAAATTAATGAGAAATAGATTTGCTTTTATTATAGCTTTTAGTGTGCTATTGTCGTTTGTATCAGGTTTTGCACAAACAATTCGATTGCCTTATCACGATAAAGGAGGCTGGATGCTCGTGGATTTAAAAGTCAATAATAAACCGATGACTTTTCTATTTGACACAGGTTGGGATGGCTTAGCTATTCGAGGTAGTCTGTTGGAGGATTTCTATTCAGGGGGACATATCGGGGTTGTAGATGCAAATAACGTAGCTAAACAAGTGGAAGTGATCCACGTTGATAGTATGAAGGTGGGGAATTATACCTTTCATCATTTGCCTTTTACTGACTTAGAACACTTTCCGATGTTGAAGGATCCTATTTTTGACTGTTATCAGATAGATGGGATTTTAGGTAATGTGATCTATCAAGACAAAATCTTAGAAATAGATCCGGTAAAGAAAGAGATTATTCTACAAGACTTTAATCCAGAAGTAATAGATAGGCTATTACAAGGAGGGTTCACGGAGGTAAAGAATCTAAATATGGGCTATTCTCCTCGTATGATTATTCCTGTTAATATTAATAATTTAGAGCGTTACTTTTTATTAGATACAGGAGATAATAGCTATATCAGCATGAGTCTTGACAAAGACATACTAAAGACATTAGACAGGGACAAAGCTAATAAGTATTTGACTACTGGAAGTGTAGGTGCTTTTGGAATGGATGAATCGCTAAACTACACTTTGGTTTCCAATGGGAATACAATCACTATAGGAAAGCACAGTTTTAAAGAGGAGGAAATCACCATGTCTTTAAGCGAAAATACTTATCAGTTAGGCGTTGAGTTTATCAAGCAATTTCACTTGATTTACAGTCCGAATCGCGGTACTTTATTCTTAAAGAAAGTACAAGATACTAATGTAATCTCTACTTTAGAAAAAGTAGGGTATGGGATTGCATATATCGAAGGACAATATCGCATAGCTGCTATAGGTGAAAAGAACAAAAAGGTAAAGTTAGGAGATGTAGTGTTGGAAATGGATGGTGTATCGATGAGTAATCGCTGTGATTACCGAAAGTATATTCAGAATAAGAAAGAGGCTCCAACGTTAAAATTGCTAAGGGATAACAAGGTTGTCAAAATAAAGTAATTAGCTATTTTATCTTATTGAGGAGTAGGTATAAAAACAAAGGGCAGTGAATCATCACTGCCCTTTGTTTTTTGAGATATTTAGTTAGTATTATCTTAGTTCTAACAACACAACGTTTTCAACGTGGTGAGTCTGTGGAAACATATCCACTGGACGTACTTTAATCACTTTGTACTTGTGATCCATCAAGGCTAAATCTCTTGCTTGTGTAGCAGAGTTACAGCTCACATATACAATGCGTTTAGGTGCAACTTTAAGTAACATCTCTACGACATCTTTATGCATACCGTCACGCGGAGGGTCTGTAATAATCACATCTGGTTGACCATGTGTTGCGATAAATTCATCGTTAAACACATTCTTCATATCTCCAACGAAGAATTCACAGTTGGTAATATTGTTGCGTTCAGCATTGAGTTTAGCATCTTCTATAGCCTCAGGTACTGCTTCTACACCGATTACTTTACCAGCTTTTTTAGATACGAATTGAGCGATTGTCCCTGTACCAGTGTACAAGTCATATACTAATTCACTACCTGTCAGTCCAGCGTATTCTCTTGTTATGTTATATAATTCGTATGCCTGTTGAGAATTTGTTTGGTAGAACGACTTAGCATTAATGCTAAACTTAAGACCTTCCATTTCCTCTAAGATATAATCACGGCCTTTGTACAATACTACATCTTGATCGTAGATTGTATCATTTGCCTTGCCGTTGATTACATATTGTAGAGAGGTAATCATAGGGAAGCGCTCAGCCAAGAAATCCATTAATAATTCTCTTTCTTCTTTGTTGTCATAGAAGAATTGAATCATGACCATTACTTCTCCTGTAGAGGCTGTTCTGATCATTAGTGTACGCAATAGGCCTTCTTGTTCACGAGGATTGAAAAAAGATAGGTTATTCTCATTGGCAAACCTTCTTATTTCATTTCTGATTTCGTTAGAAGGGTCTTGCTGCAAATGACATTTTTTGATGTCCAATATCTTGTCCCACATTTTTGGGATGTGGAATCCAAGTGCATTTTCTTTACCCATTTCTTCTCCACTTGCTACTTCTTCAGGTGTTAACCAACGTGCGTTAGAGAATGAAAACTCCATTTTATTTCTGTAAAATAAAGTTTCTTCTGACCCCATGATAGGTTCAAATTCAGGTAATTCAATTTTCCCAATGCGCTTAAGGTTATTGTAAACCTCTTGGTTTTTGTAGAATAATTGTTGGCTGTATTTCATATTTTGCCATTTACAACCCCCACAAGCTCCAAAGTGTTCACACACAGGTTCAATTCTATGTTCAGAAAGTTTGTGGAATTTTACAGCACGACCTTCGTAATAAGCTTTGCGCTTTTTGAATGTCTGTACATCAACCACATCTCCCGGAACTACATTAGGGATAAAAATAACTTTCCCATCTGGAGCTTTTGCTACCGAAACGCCTTTTGCACCTGCATCAAGGACTTCTACGTTTTCGAATACGATTCTTTCTGTTCTTTTTCTTGTCATGCCGCAAAAATAGGCTAAAAAACGATTGATTTTTAGCTTTTACTCATTTTTAGTGTTTGTTTTAAAGGTGTTTAATTTGCTTTAGTACAGTGTGTTATGTATTGTTTTGCTTATTTGTAATCACTCTAATTTATTTTGGATAGAAAATCACTCTAAGAAAGCTGTTCAAAAGGCAGGACAGATTAAAATTAGCTTCTTTGGATAATGTTAATGATATCTTATAGTTAACCTTAGTCGATGATGGATCATAATTTATTTAACTTTTTAGCATTGTGTTTATCAGTAGATGTAAACCAGGAGTATGCAAAGAGGGAATTTGGAAGAAGACAGATTGTTTTCTCTCTAATAGCGGGTAAATTGTAATTATAATTTCGCAAAAAATAATTATCTTGCAAACTGTAATTTATTAAAAACACAATAAACCATTATATAATGTCACAAAAACTTTCATCGGCTCAAATTATAGAGTTAGAAAATAAATATGGAGCTCATAACTATCATCCACTACCAGTAGTATTGTCTAAAGGTGAGGGAGTATATGTATGGGACGTAGAAGGTAAGAAATACTACGACTTTTTATCTGCTTATTCAGCAGTGAATCAAGGACACTGTCATCCAGCTATTGTTAAGGCAATTAGTGAACAAGCGGGAACTTTAGCTTTAACATCAAGAGCATTTTACAATGATAAGTTAGGAGTATACGAAGAAAAGATTACAAAGCTTTTCGGCTTTGATAAAGTACTTCCTATGAATTCTGGTGCAGAAGCAGTAGAAACAGCTTTGAAATTATGTAGAAAATGGGCATACGAAGTGAAGGGAATTGCAGAAGATCAAGCAAAGATTATCGTGTGTGAGAACAATTTCCACGGAAGAACAACGACAATTATTTCTTTCTCAAATGACCCAGACGCTCGTAAGAATTACGGACCTTATACAGATGGGTTTATCCGCGTTGCTTATAATGATGTAGATGCTTTGAAAGCTGCAATGGAGGCGAATAAAGGTACTATTGCTGGTTTCTTAGTTGAGCCTATTCAAGGTGAGGCAGGAGTGTATGTGCCAGATGCTGGATATTTAACAGCAGCTAAAGCGCTTTGTGAGCAACACAATGCTTTATTCATCGCAGATGAAGTACAAACAGGTATCGCTCGTACAGGTAAAATGCTTGCGATTGACCATGAAAATATCAAAGCGGATATCATTGTATTAGGAAAAGCATTGTCAGGAGGAGCGTATCCAATTTCAGCTGTTTTGGCTAATGACGAGATTATGAACGTAATCAAACCAGGTCAACACGGTTCTACTTTTGGAGGTAACCCTACTGCAGCTGCAGTAGCTATCGCTGCTTTAGATGTTGTCTTAGAAGAAAAGTTAGCAGATAATGCTGAGAAATTAGGTCAATTGTTCAGAGCTGAGTTGAACAAGTATATTGCAAACAGTAATATCTGTACTTTAGTACGTGGAAAAGGATTGCTTAACGCAATTATTATCAACGATACAGAAGAAAGTGATACTGCTTGGAATATTTGTCTTAAGTTAAGAGATAACGGATTATTGGCAAAACCAACACATGGTAATATTATTCGTTTCGCTCCACCATTAGTAATGAATGAAGAGCAGTTATTAGACTGTGTACGCATCATCACTGAAACATTAAAAGAATTCGAAAGATAGTATTCGACTAAATAACAATAAGAAACCTGCATTAGTTTGCAGGTTTTTTTTTGCTCTTATATTAATGGTGAACTATGTGGTTTTATAGGGGGGGTAGTATGGGTAAATAGACAGCAAATCACCTTCTTGTATGACATCAAGGTTTAGTTTAAATAAGATTTGCAATCCGAGTTATTGGCTGTCAAAGTTTTCAGTCAACTTTAAGCTTATTTTGTATTTGGAGCAGTAGTGATTTCTTGGGACTTTGTAGTAGTTTTCTTGGGGTATGCTTGGGGTTTTCTTGCTGAAAAGGGCTGTTTTTCGAAGAAAACCCCAAGGAATCCCCCAGTATTCCCAACGAAACCCCAAGGAATTACTCTTAAAATTGTATTGAAGTTTCCCTTTGTTTGTTAGATAAGGGGGCTTACTTCAAGGCGAATGTTTCCTCTAAGATTATTAGGTGATTTAGATAGAAATTTCCTAAAACTACAGATTTGCTTCACAGTGTGATCTGTATGTTTTTCGACCCTGCAGTGGGTAGGTAAAGGTGTAATGATTACTGAACAAATAGATTGTAGGGGAGATAGGAAGATAATAGATTTTGCCTCTAAAGCGGTACATTATTTTCATTTTGGTTACTTTTGCAGTTAACCACATTAAAATACGTAAAGGATGAAGGCACTACTTATAGTTGACTTACAATATGATTTTCTTCCTGGAGGGAGTTTGGCTGTTCATCAAGGTGATGATATCATTCCGATTATAAATAAGATTCAAGACAAGTTCGACATACTTGTTGCTACACAGGATTGGCATCCTAAAACACATAAAAGTTTTGCTTCTCAGCACAAAGATAAAGAGGTATTTGAAGTAATTGACTTAAACGGGTTACCCCAGGTTTTATGGCCAGATCACTGCGTGCAAGGAACTAAAGGTGCGATGTTTAGCGATGCTTGGCAGAGCAATGGTGTCGCTGCTGTATTTCGAAAAGGAATGGATGAGGAAGTAGACTCATATAGTGGCTTTTTTGATAATGGCAAGCGTAGCACGACAGGATTACATGGGTTTTTGCAGGAAAAAGGAGTAACAGAAGTATATGTCTGTGGTTTGGCAGCTGAGTTTTGTGTGTATTATACCTCAAAGGATGCAGCTGAAGCAGGCTTTAAGACTTACTTTTTAGATTTTGCTACAAAACCGATAACTGCAGAAGGCTTGGTTGAGGCAAAGAGTAGGTTAACGGAGCAGGGGGTTATAGTGGTAAGTAAAGAAGATGAATTAGTTTTTTAATGAAAAAGTATACACGATTTAATTTTTTTAAACACACTTTCTGTGATTGGGTTGAAATACCTCTTGATTTTATAAAAGATAGAGAGCCCAATTACAAGAGTAAAGCGGGGAGTCAGTATTTTTTTGATGATGAAGGTGTTGCTCGTTTGTCTAATCATTGGGGACGAGCTGCAAATTGTCGATGGAGAATCACAGGGGATAATAAGGTGAATAACCAAGGCTTGGTGCTTGCGTATGCCAAGTGGAGTGACTTTTTTCCCAACAATGAAGATGAGAAGTTATATGTGATAATTGTTAAAGTTAAGCAAAAGTCTGTGACTTTTACCCATAAGGAAAGTCTAAAAAGCAGTGGAATGATAGTCAGGACTGCTAAAGAAACTGCTAAACGCATTTCTAAAATCAAAGAAGTATTGGAAACAGATCACTGGTTTAAATACATAGAAGGTGTTGATTTAGAAGTCGCAAGGGAACTTATAGTAGAACAATTAGTTAGTACAGATAAAGATTTTCAATTCATTAAAAGAAGTTTATTTAATAGATAGTCAGAAAAATTATTGTTTGAATATTTAATTTTTTTGTACTTTTGACTGCTTCTTTGTAAAAAGAAGTTAAAATGAAAAATAATTAACATTGATTAAACTATGAAAAAAATTACATTATTAGCTGCGTTATTAGTAGGAGGTTTAGTAAGTGCAAATGCACAAAAAGTAGAAACTCCAAAATTAGCTGAAAAAGTAGGAACTACACCTATTAAAAAAGGAAGCTGGATGGTTGGAGCAACTGTAGGTAATATAGGTTATAACTTTGAAGCTGAAAGCTTTAGTTTCGAAATTAAGCCAACTGCAGCATACTTTATCTCTGATGGACTTGCAGTAGGAGCTGAAATCGGTGGAGGTCTTAAGACTGTAAAAAGTGGTAAAGACATCTGGAGTTATGTAATCATGCCTTATGGACGTTACTACTTCCCAGAAGGAGCAAGTGAAACAGGACGTTTCTTCGGACAAGGTGGTATCGGAATCAAAGGTGAATCTCAAGATGGAAATACTGAAAATTCATTTGCATTTGATATCAAAGGAGGTTATTCTCACTTCGTATCTCGCAGTGTTGCTTTAGAGCTTACAGCTGGGTATAGCTATAGTAAAGCTAACTTTACAGGTGGAGAGAAATTCTCTGGATTAGGTATTGGATTAGGATTCCAAATTTTCTTAGGAAAATAATCTTAATAAGATTTATTAATAGAAAAAGGATGTCAGTAATGACATCCTTTTTTGTTTATATAGTAATTTTAGAATAATAATTGTTGTTAATCGTGACATTCCATCATTAATAAATAGCCTTGTTTGTAGGATATAGTAACTAATCCGTCCTGAAGAACTGAATTACTACTTCCGGTGCGCTCTCCTAAGATTAAAGATTCATTAGTAAGTGGATACAAGAGGTTTGTCGTTGTTATATCAGTCACTTCTCCAATTGGAATTAGTGAAATGATCGTATCTTTTTCGTACCACTTCTTAAATTCGAAAGGCAGTGTATAGATGCGAGAATAGTCGTCGTATATGGTTACTTTAAGTTTTTCTCTGTATTTAGCAATATTTGTAATATTCGTAATGGTGTGGTCTGCTCGTTTACCTGTAGCCCATATAACATTGGCAGCAGGAATACCTCTGTCTATGAGGTAATTAAAGGCCTTTTCTAAGTCCGTAGAATTTTGATCAGCAATGTGTATAATATCTATGGGATACTGTTTTTCTCTGTAAATATCTACATTAAAATCTCGATCAAAATCTCCGATGAGTACATCTACTTTTATACCTAATTCAACCACGCGTTCTATAGCAGAATCAAGTACAACAACAAGTGGTGACCATTCCAATAATTGTCCCATTAGTTCAACGCTGCAGGCAGCACCATTGGCAATAATTAAAGCAGGCTCTTGGTCATCTCGGACAATGTGATGTGAGGACATAATATAAGGTTTTTATCAGAAGGCAAAATAAGCAAATACAAATTAGATTGACTTACTTTTTTTTGAAAAAATCTAAATTAGTTTGAGAATAACCTTATATTTGAAACCAAACAAAAACCTTATAGCATGATGAATTTATCTCAAGAACAATGGTGGGAAAAATGTCAAGAAGACCCTAATGCAGTAATTTTGGATGTTCGCACTGAAGAAGAAGTAGAAGAAGTAGCTATTCCTGGCGCAATTAATATTGATATTTACAAAGGGCAAGGATTTTTAGATGAAGTAGAAGCATTAGATAAATCTAAGAATTATTATGTGTATTGTAAAGCAGGAGGAAGAAGTAATCAAGCTTGCTTGCTTATGGGACAGCTTGGATTTGAGAATACCTATAATTTGTTAGGTGGTATTACGGAATGGGAAGGTCCTACAGTGGGATAATACAATAGAAGTAAATACATAGAGAAAGCCAGTAGGAATACCTATTGGCTTTCTTTGTTTTGGCAAGTAGATATTAAAAACGGGTATTACTTTTTAATCTTAGTAAGACAACCTTTTGTATCTTTGTTTTTACAATTTTAAATCGGTTGCTCTTTTTTAGAGTTTTTTTTAATTATGATAAAAGTTTATTTCATTATAAATCCAATTTCAGGAAAAGGTAAACACAATATTACGCAAGAGTATGTAGCCTCTTTCTTTAATAAAGACACCCATCGAGTAGTTGCTCACTATTCTACTTACAAGAAGCACGCTATTGAATTGACTCAGCAAGCTCTAAGGGAGGATGCGGATATTATTGTTGCTTGTGGTGGTGATGGTACAATACACGAGGTTGCGACAGAATTAGTGGGGAAAGAGGTTGCATTTGGGATTGTACCTGTGGGATCAGGAAATGGATTAGCTTCCAATTTATCTATTCCCAAAGACATCGAAAAAGCAATTATTCGAGTGAGAGATGGTCATGTAATCAAAATGGATGTAGGAACCTTAAATGGCGAATACTTCTTTAGCAATATGGGATTTGGAATAGACGCAACGATTATAGATAAGTATGAGAGATCAGGTAAGAGAAAATTAGGTGCCTACATCAAAGCTTCGTTAAATTCTGCCCAAGAGTTTAAGGCTAAACGCGTTCAAGTCACTTATAATGGGATGACAAAGGAGGTAAATCCCCTGTTGTTATTTATATCCAATTCGAATGAAATGGGCTATAATATGTCTTTGACCCCGAAAGCAAGTTTGACTGACGGACTATTAGATTATTTGATGGTACCTAAGATTAATCTGTTTAAGCAATTGACTTTTGGAGTTTATGTCTTGTTTAAAATGACAGATAAATTTAGGAAGACTGACTATATCCAAACAGATCACATTATCGTTGAGATTCCAGACCAACAGACCAATGGTTTGCAGATGGATGGCGAATATTATGAATTTGATGCCAATAAATTTGAAATAAAAGTACTTAAAGGCGCTTTACAAGTTATTTGTTAGGACAGATGTCCTAAGAAAAGTGTAAAGTTTTTAGCACACTTGTTTAAAAAGTGTAAATTTGTATTTCATATATAAACAACAAATAAGAAAAAAATATTATGAATTCATTTGACGTAGTTGTAATAGGTTCAGGACCTGGAGGATATGTGTCTGCTATTCGTTGTGCACAGTTAGGATTCAAGACTGCTATTATTGAAAAATACCCAACATTAGGAGGTACATGTCTAAACGTAGGATGTATTCCTTCAAAAGCTTTATTAGCTTCTTCTCACCACGTAGAAGAGATAGCTCATTTTGCTGATCATGGAATTGAATTAGCAGGTGAAGTAAAGGTTGATTTAGCAAAAATGATTGATCGTAAACAAGCAGTTGTAGATCAGACTTGTTCAGGAGTAAAATACTTGATGGATAAGAATAAAATCACTGTGTTTGAAGGAGTAGGTTCATTTGAAAATGCAACTACAATCAATGTAACTAAGAATGATGGTTCAGTTGAGTCAATCGAAGCAAAACACACAATTATTGCAACGGGATCAAAACCATCAACATTGCCTTTTATCACTTTAGATAAAGAGAGAATCATTACTTCTACAGAGGCTTTAAAATTGCCAGAAGTACCAAAACACTTGATTATCATTGGTGGAGGAGTTATTGGTCTTGAATTAGGTCAAGTTTACTTAAGATTAGGGGCTCAAGTATCTGTGGTAGAGTTTGCAGATAGAATATTGCCAACGATGGATGGTGCTGTGTCTAAAGAGTTGACGAAGGTATTGAAAAAACAAGGTATGAAGTTCTATACATCTCACAAAGTACAAGGTGTTGTGCGCGAGGGAGATGTAGTTAAAGTGTCTGCTGAGGATAAAAAAGGAGAAATTGTTACATTAGAAGGAGATTATACTTTAGTTGCTGTAGGCCGTCGTCCATACACAGATGGATTAAATGCTGATAAAGCAGGAGTGAAATTAACAGATAGAGGACAAGTAGAGGTAAACGATCACTTACAAACATCTGTTTCTAATATTTACGCTATTGGAGACGTTGTACGTGGTGCTATGTTGGCTCATAAAGCTGAGGAAGAAGGAGTATTGGTAGCTGAGTATTTGGCAGGTCAAAGACCACATATCGATTATAACTTAATCCCAGGTGTAGTTTATACTTGGCCTGAGGTTGCAGCTGTAGGAAAAACAGAAGAGCAATTGAAGGCAGAAGGAGTAGCTTATAAAGCAGGAAGCTTCCCATTCAAAGCATTAGGACGCGCAAGAGCAAGTGCTGATACAGATGGATTCGTAAAAATCTTAGCAGATAAGAATACTGATGAGATATTAGGTATGCATATGGTAGGAGCTCGTGCTGCTGATTTAATTGCAGAGGCTGTGGTAGCTATGGAATACAGAGCTTCAGCAGAGGATATTTCAAGAATGTCTCATGCTCACCCAACTTTTGCAGAAGCGATTAAAGAAGCTGCTTTAGCGGCAACTGATAATAGAGCATTACACGTGTAATTATTTGCATTCAATATAAATTAAAAAAGCCTGAGTATTTATTACTCAGGCTTTTTGTTTTGTTGTGAATTTATTTATATTTGTCTTAACAACCATTTAACATTGTGAGATGAAAAAGATTATGCTTTTCGTTAGTGTAGCTATGCTATCACTATCGTGTAGTAAGAGTGATGATAATAATACAGCAGTAGATCCAATATTCGACGCTGAGTTTGTTCAGATTAAATCCGTAAATGAAATACCGGTAGCTACTTTAAAGTATGCTGGGAATAAAGTAGGGCAAAGACCGGTTGGTATAGTCGAGAAGGGAGGGGCCAATTGCAAGGAATTAGATCGCTTGATAGTACCAGAGGATAGAAAAGTTTTGGAGTATGGCAATTTTGTAAAAGTATATGAAAACAATAGCGAAGGTAGTTGCAAATTGAAATGGGATTATTTAAGACAAATTGAATTGAGAAGCAACTCTTCTGGTGATATGTCAGCAAAGGTAATCCAAAGGTATAATAGACCAGCTACTAAAGAAGAACTTGAATTAGATCCGAAGATAAAGTTCTACGTAGAAACTACAAATGAATACTCAGGTAAAATAGAAATAGGTTTTCAAGCAGGTTATCTGCGTATAGAGGACACTAATTTATCTGACGTAACAGAAGGAAGTCAAAATAAAGGAAAGTCTTATTTGTATTTTCATTTACCAAAATAGATCAAAAAGCCAATTGTATTAGAAACGATTGGCTTTTTTTGTTTGCAATAGCTGATAATCCTAACATTTTCTTGTGTTTATTATTTAATTTTTATTGGTAGATTTGTTATTCTATTACTTAAATAAGAACAGAATGATAAAGTATAATAAGGAAACAAAACAATTAGAAATTCGAGATAACTACAAAGGAAGATTAAAGTCTTCTCGTATTATGTCAGTAATAATCTTGATCTTGGGAATCGTTAAATTGTTTTTGGCAGATTGGAATAAACCAAGGGAGATGGATTATGTATTTTGTCTTATAGTGGCTCTTTTTGTTTACTTAGTGTATAAGAATTTGTTTGTAAACACAGCGATTGATACAATTGACAAATACAATATTAAGTATGTCAAAATGCCTAAGGCATTAGCTACTAAAGCAACGATTAAACTCAATAATGGGAAATCGCGCGATGTGTTTGGTTTAAAACAAGTTTCTGATAGAGAGACTTTTCGAAAGTTATTGACTGATGCCAAAATTCGAGTGATATAGCATGGGATATTGCGACTTTGTAAAGGGATTGGGAGATGATACTTCTAACCCACATAAGTATTATCACGATAAAGAGTATGGATTTGCTTTAAGCGATGATAATGATTTATTCGAAAGATTGGTTCTGGAGATCAACCAGGCAGGCCTTAGTTGGTCAACAATATTGAATAAACGTGAGAATTTTAGAAAGGCATATGACAATTTTATAATTGAAACGGTGGCAGCTTATCAACAAGATAAGATAGATGAATTGCTTCAAGATAAGGGAATTATCAGAAATAAACTAAAGGTAAATGCGGCAATCTATAATGCTCAACAGATTGTTCTCTTGCAAAGAGAGTTTGGTAGCTTTAAAAAATGGTTAGATATACAAGAGTTTGAAACATTAGATCAAGCTGTAAAACTGTTTAAAAAACACTTTAAGTTTGTAGGAGGGGAGATTGTGAATGAGTTTTTAATGAGTACAGGATATTTGCCAGGAGCCCATAGTAAAGACTGTCCAATCTACAAAGAAATAGAAAATAGCAACGCTTAATTTGGTACGCTTAGCAGAAAAATAATTTAACGTTCAATACAAAAGTATTGAGCGTTTTTTTAATTAATATTGCATATTAGTAATCAAGCAAAATATTCTTTTATGAAAGATTCACTTGAGTTAAGGACAGTTACAGTGACCAGATATATTACTCCTTTGAGAGAGGGAGGGTCTTTACCTGCCTTAGCCGAAGCAGATGATGATTTTAAATATGTATTAAAGTTTAGGGGAGCTGGACATGGAGTAAAAGCTTTGATAGCCGAATTGTTAGGAGGGTTAATTGCAAGAGAATTGGGATTGAAAGTTCCAGAATTAGTTTTTGCAGAACTTGACGAGGCATTTGGCAGAACTGAAGCAGATGAAGAAATACAAGATTTATTACAGTTTAGCAAAGGGTTGAATCTTGCATTGCACTTTTTGTCAGGAGCTTTGACGTTTGATCCTGCAGCAGAAACAGTAGATGATACACTTGCTTCAAAAATAGTGTGGTTAGATGCCTTTATTACAAATGTCGATCGTACATTTCGAAATACAAATATGTTGATTTGGCATAAAGAGCTATGGTTAATTGATCACGGTGCGGCTTTCTATTTCCATCATTCATTTTCGAATTGGGAGAAAAGTGCAGAAACTCCTTTCTCTTTTATAAAAGATCATGTATTACTGCCTCGAGCAAGTAAATTATATGAAGTAGATCAAGAATTTAAGAAAATCTTGAATAGAGATAAGTTTGTAGCTATTGTCGATCAAATTCCAACAGAATGGTTGGAATGGGAAGGAAGTGATTTTTCGGCAAATGAGATTAGAGAAGTGTACCTGAACTTTCTATTAAGAAGACTTGAGTCTTCAACTATTTTTATAAACGAAGCAAATAAGTGGAGAGATGCAAGTATATGAGTATGCTGTAATACGATATGTTCCCAAAGTAGAGCGAGAGGAATTTATAAATATAGGTTTATTAATTTTTTGTAAATCTAAACGCAGTTTGCATTCGTCATTTTGTTTGAATAAAGATAGGATTGCGTGTTTTAGCAGTGAGTTAGATTTCGAAACATTAAAAGCACATGTTGCAGCCTTTGAAGAAGTTGCAAAAGGTGTAAAAACGAGTAAAAACCCAATAGCTCAGTTAGATGCTGCTGAACGATTTAGATGGTTGACTGCAGTTAAGAGTTCATGTATTCAAGCTTCGCGTCCTCATCCGGGGATGACTTCTGATTTAGAAGTATTGTTTAAACGTCTTTTCGAAGAATTAGTTTTATAAGATGCCATTTTATCGTTTAAAAGATAACGTAATCAATCAGATTAAATACTTTTTAGTCCGTTTGCCTTTTGTATTGAGTTTTATCACCTTGTTTATCTTGGTATATGACTTGGGGTTTAGCACGCTTAATGATTATCAAGTAGGATTAAACAACTTGTATAATACCTGTTTGACAATTGGGATGCTCGCTATTGCAAGAAGGTATTTGAGTAAGGAAATATCTAATAGTACAGGAGTAAGGATATTTGATATATTCAGTGTAATATTATTTATGTTCTTGGTTGTTGCTCGTTGGAAACCTGAGCATACAACTCATTTTTACGACAGTAGCGCCGTTATTTTCTTTGCCGTATTTATAATGGTTGTTCGAGAGTTCTCTGTGTTACAGTTGAACTTAAACAAGACAAGGCTTAATCCCGCCCAACTGTTTATCATTAGCTTTTTGTTGATTATTTTTGTTGGAGCTTTTATGTTGTCTTTTCCCAAGGCTACAACTACTCCTGGTAGTCTTCGCTATATAGATGCGTTGTTTACAGCTACGAGTGCAGTATGTGTTACCGGGTTATCAACTGTCGATATAGGTGGTCAGTTTACCGTGTTTGGAAAGACCGTGATGATATTCTTGATGGAATGTGGTGGTTTGGGTATTATGACTATTGCAAGTTATTTTAGTTACTTCTTTAGGGGAAAATCCTCATATGGAAATCAACTTGTGATGAAATCCATGTCATCAATAGACAAGTTAGGAGATGTTTTTGCTACTTTAAAGCGAATTATTGTTATATCGGGAATTATTCAAATCTTGGGGATGATTGGTATTTACATTGCCACGCGTCATCAGCAGTTTACATCATTATATGAACGAGTATTCTTTTCTATATTTCATTCAGTATCTGCTTTTTGTAATGCAGGCTTCTCTACCTTACCAGAGAGTTTATATACCTTTGAATACCGTTTTAATTATCCTTTACACCTAATTATTGCAGGATTATTTATTATGGGGGGATTAGGTTTCCCTATTGTATTTAATATCTATATGTATGTAAAACACTTAATTGTAAATAGATTACTTCCCTTTAGTCGTAAGGAGGCGAGTATTTATGTTCCAAGGGTAATTAACTTGAGCACTCGCATTATTCTTATAACAACGGCTACTTTGATTGTTGGAGGAACTCTAATGGTATATCTATTAGAGTATAATAATACGCTTGCAGAGCACCAAGGATTTGGTAAATGGGTAACAGCATTCTTTACAGCAACATCTCCTCGTACAGCTGGTTTTGCGTCAGTTGACAATGGAATGTTTAGCGTTCCTACTTTTTTGTTTATTATGTTTCTAATGTGGGTGGGAGCTTCGCCAGTATCAACAGGAGGGGGAATTAAGACCAGTACTTTTGCAATTGCGTTATTAAATATATGGACTCTGGCAAGAGGGAAGTCTAAGATTGAAGTGTTTAGAAGACAGGTAGATGAGTTGTCTGTTCAACGTGCATTTGCTATTATTTTACTATCCTTATTCGTTATCGGTGTTGCTATTTTTGCTTTAACTTATTTTGAGCCTAAGATTGGAATCGTCGAATTGGCTTATGAAGCTTTTTCAGCATACAGTACTTCAGGATTAAGTGCAGGGATAACGAGTCAATTGGGAGATGGGAGTAAGGTGATTTTGATTTTAACTATGTTTATTGGAAGGGTAAGTATGTTAACGATAATTATAGCGATGACTAAGAAAGATCATTTGACCAATTATAGCTATCCGAAAGAGGAGATTTTGATTAACTAAGAATTTGAGAATTATGAAATATATTATTGTAGGATTAGGGAATTTTGGAGCTTCATTAGCACAAAAGCTAACAGAGCAAGGAAATGAAGTTATCGGTATTGATAAAAATATGACACGTGTAGATTCTTATAAAGATAAGATTTCACATACAATATGTTTGGATTCGACGGATCAATATATGATGGCGGGATTGCCATTAGCGAATACAGATATTGTAATCGTAGCTATTGGGGAGGACCAAGGTGCGAATATTATGACTACTGCTGTGTTGAAAAATCTCAATGTCAAAAGATTAATTAGTCGTGCTATTACTCCTTTGCATGAAAATGTGTTACAGGCAATTGGAGTTGATGAAATAGTGCACCCAGAGGAAGAAACAGCTGAGCGATGGGCTAAGAAACTATGTATAAAGGGAGTGGTAGATTCGTATGAAATTAATGGTCGTTATAGTATAGTAGAGATCACGGTTTCGGATCGATTTGCCGGTAAAACTTTAGGTGAAATTGCCTTTCGTACAAACTACAATCTTGTTGTTTTAACGACACTTAAAGTGAGAGAGGAAAAGAATTTTTTGGGTATACATCGCAAAATACATGAAGTTCAGGGTATAGCCAACTACGATACTGTTTTGAATAAAGGGGATATCATGGTTGTCTATGGCGACAATAGAGATATTAAAAAGATCTTAGGAGAATAATTATGTATCAGGACAAAGAGGTCATTAACCAATTGATGCGGCTTCCTGATATAGGAGGAAGAATGCCTGTGTTGTTTATAGGGCATGGTTCTCCTATGAATGCGATTGAAGAAAATGAATTCTCAGTTACTTGGAAACAATTGAGTAGTAAATTGCCTATTCCAAGAGCAATATTAGTTATATCTGCACATTGGCTCACGAAGGGAACCTATGTGACAGCAAGTCAAAAGCTTCAAACCATACATGACTTTGGTGGATTTCCCCAAGCGTTGTTTGATATTGAATATCCAACTGATGGTTCACCCCTATTGGCAGAGCAAGTTCAACATATAGTAAGGAGTACTTCCGTTCAAGAAGATATGGATTGGGGATTGGATCACGGGAGTTGGTCTGTGTTGCGTAGGATGTATCCCTTGGCAAATATTCCTGTAGTACAATTGAGTATTGATTACTATAAGGGTGGTGAATTTCATTATAAATTGGGCAGTGAGTTAAGTGCTTTGCGAAATAAAGGAGTTTTGATAATAGGAAGTGGAAATATTGTTCACAATCTCAGAATGATAGATTGGAAGAATATGGATACAGATAATTATGCTTTTGATTGGTCTATCGAAAGTAATGAATTGATTAAAAAGTCAATTTTAGATAGGAATTTTAAGGTCTTAGTAGATCATCGAGGTTTGGGACATGCTACTAAATTAGCTATTCCTACTCCTGATCATTATTATCCATTACTATATACGCTTGGTCTTGTGGATCAAAAAGATGAAATTGAGATATTCAATGACAAATATGTCGGAGGTTCTTTAAGTATGACTTCGTATCTGTTTGGGAGATATTTGTAAATAAAACAAAAGGCGATCTATAAAATCGCCTTTTGTTTTATTTTAAATATAATTCCATTTCATGTTGTTCTAAAAATTCTATTGCTCCAATTGATTTAAAGAACATATTTACACCAAAGTTTTGTGCGTCAATATTAGTGACAAAAAACTCTTTGTTATCTCCTATGGTATCTTTTATTAGGAGAGAGGCAAATCCTTTTCGTCTAAACCCTTCTTTTACCCAGAGTTGTAGTATCTTATTCTTTGTAGTATTTACGATGATATATCCCACTGGTTGCCCTTCGAAAACAATCTTTTTAAGCGTGAGATTGCGTTCGTTGTTTGAGATACAAAACTCATTGTTTTGCCAAGAAGGTAGAACATCTTTTTCAGCATAGTAGATTAGATATTCGTAATAAGAAATATTCTTGATTTCAGTATTATTGACAATATTTTCGTCTACTACTTGTAATTTAGTATTTCCTTTTAGGCAATTCAAGTTTCGCCATTTTTTAAAGCCAATCTTTCTATAGGCTTTAGATGCAGTTTCATTAGAAGTGATTACTTCTAATGAAATTTTCTTAATATCAAAACTTCTAAATATAGGTAAGGCATAGTCGTACATTTTTGTAGTAAGATTATTACCTCTAAATTCAGGGAGTACACCAGTAGCAGCATTATATAGCTTGTAATTGTTCCTTCCGTGAAGGATAAAGGCTACTAATTTTTTGTTTGAATAAACTCCAATAGAATCACTTAGTTGAATACCTTCTGCTTTAATTTTGGTTTCTAACTCTTCTTTAGTTAGGTGCATAGGTATTGTGTAATCACCAAATGAAGCATTAAAGACTTCTACCAGTTCAGTAAAATCCACATTATTTAAAAACCTATATTGAAAGTTATTGCTCATAGAATTCTGTAATCAGTTTATTGAAAATATCTTTTGTATCTTTTCTTGTTGCATGATGCGCGTTTATCCCACACCAAAGTGAGTTAAAATTATAAAGATTTTTCTGTTTTGCAAAAAATCGAATATTTTGTGTTAAAATATTTTGAAAAGGAAAGTCTGGAATGGGGCTTTTTGAGTTATCTACTTGTGTCATAAAGTCATTGATAATTCCACGAGCCCATTTGCCTGAGAAGGCCTTTGTAAACTTGGTTTCAACTGCAGTACCTTTGGATAGTAAATCCTTTTGATATTCCATTGCATTGCTCTCGGTAGCCGTTATAAAAAGAGAACCGAAAGTAGCAAAGCTCGCGCCTCGATTAAAATAATCTTTGGCTTGTTTGCCAGTGAATAGCCCTCCTGTTACAATCAACGGAATATTCACTCCTTCTTTTCTTACACAATCAAAAAGTTGATTTAGGGGTAAGTTGTCTTCTATATTATCACTCAGAAAACTACCTCTATGCCCACCTGCTTCAATTCCTTGTAAGACGATTGCATCTATTTTGTGATCTTGTAAATATTTTGCTTCTTCTACAGTTGTTGCTGTACCTATTAAAAATATATGCTGTTTATGTAAAAGCTCAATTTCTTCTTTTGTAAAACAACCAAAAGTAAAAGTTATGATTTTGATGTTGTGTTTTAATACTACTTCTAATATTGGGTGGTAGGTTGGTTGAATAAAGTGTGGTATTTCTTCATAGGGGATATTGTTGTCCTTGCAGATTGTCTTTAAGGTTGTTTGCATAGAAGCAATATCCTCCTTATTTTCTTTTATTATTGGATGTAAAAAGATATTTATAGCAAATGGTTTGTCTGTTAACTCCTTAGTCTTTGTTAGCAGTTTGTCACATACAGCAGGGGGAAGGCCACCTAAAGGTAAGGTTCCTAAACCTCCTTGGTTCGCAATTGCAGCAACCATTTCTGGGGTTGCTACGCCAAGCATTGGAGCTTGACCAAGATCGTACTTAATGCCTAAAATGTCTTTTAATCCTTTCATAACTATAGTTCTAAATTACCCACAGGATAATCTCCAAAATGATGAGATAAATCAACTGTTTTGTATGTTAATTTCGAATATTTGTTTGAAAATAAAATAATACACACATTGTCTTTTTCAAGTCGAATATAAGATGAAGTGTTACCTCTCCACCAACCATTGTGATACGTGAATGTATCTCCATTTGTCATTTCGATGAGTCTAAATCCTAAACCGTAATTTCTTACTCCTTTATTTTCAAAACTATATCCTTGAAACATTTGTTTTCTTAACTTTTCACTTAAGAATGTTTCGGAATATAAAGCTGTATCTAATTTAAGAAAATCTCTTGGGGTAACATAAATATTTTTATCCCCATAAGTGCTATCCATATAATCCCAATGCATTGGAGTGTAATTGCTTTTATATGATTGAGTTACGTCGTTTTTCTTGTCTAAATCATCAAAGACAAAACTATTTTTCATCTCTAGAGGATCAAATATTAGTTCTCTTACAGCTTCGCGAAAAGTCTTATTAGTAACTTTTTCGACTATACTTGCTAATACAACGTAATTTGTATTACTATATGAAAATCTGGTATTTGGACTGAAATCCAAGTCTACTTTTTCAGATTTAATAATGTCAATGACGTCTTGGTTTTTAATAGGTGTTTTATAACTCCATACTTCTCCATAATAACCATAATAACGCAATCCACTGCGATGTGATAATAGCGTTTTTACTGTGATTTCTGGATAGGGAAATCCTTCTATAATTTCACTTACACTTTGATCAAGTTCAAGTTTTCCCATATCGATAAGTCGCATAATAGTAACAGCAGTAACTACTTTACCTACTGAAGCAACGTGAATAGGGGTGTTTTCAGTTATCTGTTCTGCATTTCTTTTATTCGCAAATCCAGAGTAATCTTCATATATTATTTGCCCGTTCTTAGCCACTAAGAAGCTTCCTGTATATCCAGATTTCTTTATGTTTTTAATATAAAAGTCTTCTACCTCATTTGCTTTTGATAGGATATAACTTGGAGATAGTTTGTCAAATTCAACGAGATATGGGTTTTCTTCATATATACTATGTTCTTGTATGATTGAAGTGTTTAGTGCTAAGTCTTTTTCTTTCACTTTAGTTTGACAAGAAATAATTAAAAGTGAAGAAAGTAAGGTTATTGTTAGTTTGTTTTTGTTTGTCATTTTATAATTAGCTGTAACCAATTAAGTGTATTAAACTAATTGGTAAATCCATTAAACAACTGTTGTTATTTAATGTTTAAGTTTTTTAAAGTTTGTTTTTGTAATGCCTCCTTGTGCAATAGTACTGATATTGATTTAAGTTTCATATAAGCAGTACTCATATAAATATAGCCGTCATTGCCAATGCGTTCAGTATTATTTCCCCAAGAGTTCTTTACTTTATAATAGATATTGCCTTTTTGATCTTTTACTTTTCCAATTATGTGCATTAAATGATCATCTTGTGTTTGATAACTATAAAAGTCTTGTAAGCGGGATTCTTCCGTAATTGTCTTTTCTTCTACGATTTCTGTTAGTCCCTTACTGTTATCATCTTTTGATGAAGGGATAAATGCGATTCCGTTTTTAGCATTAAAAGTAATTTCTGAAACATCACAGTCAAGAGACAGGGTATAACCTTTATCTAAAGCGTTGTCAATATTAGCGATATACTCATCTAATGGGAGGTTGTATAGACTTCCATTTGAGAAATTATCTGGGATATTTAAAATAAAAGGAGTGTAGTAAGTTTGGTTTTTAAACGATGTTATTGTGATGTAATCATCTGCTTTAATACCTAGCATATCCATAAATGTCTGTGGTGTATACTTCTTGCCTTCATAAGTAAATTCAGTAATATTTTTACCTATATATGTATCTAAGATAAACTCAGTAATTGGTTTCCAATTATTACTTATTGTATTTCTGCTTGAAGTATAAGCATCTAATGTACTTTTTAATACTCTAAATAATTCACTATGATCGTATTCTTGCTTAGTTTGCTCTGGAGAAAACACGTCATTTGGAACAATACCGTATTCTTTTATACTGTTGATTACATCATGAGCAAGTCCACCCTCACCAAATTGAGTTTTCCCCTTACGAGTGATGTAGTTGTCTATTTTCTTGGGATAGACATTGCGCACGGTGTACATTTCTGATATATCAATAAACTTTCCCGTTTTCCTGATTATTTCAGACTCCAGAAAAGAAGATGTGCTAAAACTCCAACAAGTACCAGTATTTCCTTGGCTTATTACAGGAGTTGCGTCGAGGTCTATAATAGTTTGAAAATCATATTCTTGTGCTTGAATACTTATCGTTAAAGCAAATAACGATAGAGAGAATAAGAGTTTTTTCATGGTTTATAATGTTTTGGTTTTGCAATATAATGCAAAAAATAGATTATTTTTACGATAAATTCAAAAGATTATGAGTAAGATACAATGGGAAACAGCTATCGAGTTTGAGGATATTACATATAAAAAATGTGATGGAGTTGCTCGTATAGCATTTAATAGACCAGAGGTTCGCAATGCTTTTAGACCAAAAACAACAAGCGAACTATATCGTGCTTTTTATGATGCACAAGAGGATACGTCAATTGGGGTAGTACTTCTTTCAGCAGAAGGACCATCACCAAAAGATGGAGTGTATTCTTTCTGTAGTGGAGGAGATCAAAAAGCAAGAGGGCATCAAGGATATGTAGGAGATGATGGTATGCACCGATTAAATATTTTAGAAGTTCAACGTTTGATTCGCTTTATGCCAAAAGTGGTTATTGCAGTTGTACCAGGTTGGGCAGTAGGTGGAGGTCACAGTTTACACGTTGTATGTGATATGACATTAGCCAGTAAAGAACATGCTATATTTAAGCAAACTGATGCAGATGTAACGAGTTTTGATGGAGGATATGGTTCTGCTTATCTTGCAAAGATGGTAGGTCAAAAGAAAGCGAGAGAAATATTCTTTTTGGGTAGAAATTACTCTGCTCAAGAAGCTTTTGAGATGGGAATGGTTAATGCAGTGATTCCTCATGCAGAGTTAGAAGATACCGCTTATGAATGGGCTCAAGAAGTGTTAGCTAAATCACCAACATCAATTAAGATGTTGAAGTTTGCCATGAACTTAACTGACGATGGTATGGTTGGTCAACAGGTATTTGCTGGAGAAGCGACAAGATTGGCCTATATGACTGATGAGGCAATTGAAGGAAGAAATGCATTCCTTGAAAAGAGAAAACCTAATTTCCCTAAGAAATGGATTCCTTAATAGGTAATAATTAGTAAGATATAAGAGCACTTTATTCATGTGAATTAAGTGCTCTTTTTTTGTGATAAGGTGTGTTTTAATGAATGACATGGGGGAGTA
>NZ_WSPP01000339.1:0-11577 GCF_009767705.1 Myroides sp. LoEW2-1
GATACGCACTAAGATTATCCCATCTAGTTTGGGAATAAGCAAAAGCTTTACCTATTTGACTTTTAGGTAGGGTAAGTTTCATTTGAATAAACATATACTTACCAAGTTCATTGATGATAGGAAGACTTTCTTTTAGACGAAGTTCTTTAGTTTCTTGTGGTGTTAAGTTTTGTTCTTTAGCTTTTCTCTCTACAGCATATATTTTTTGTATTTCTACAAGCACATGTTGAGCTCTTGTTTTATCATTGTCTAAAGCTCTTTCAAACTCACGACGAGCATGTGCCCAACAGCCAAGATGCGTTACATCTGACTTAGCTCCATAGGCTTTGTATCCGCTATAACCATCGGTTTGCAGATATCCTTTGAAGTTTTCTAATACAGGTAGTGCAGCGCTACCACTACGTGTGGGACTGTAATTGAACATTACGAGTTTGGATATAGGGGCGTGATATACCCAGTAATACCCAAGATGAGATTTGTCTTTCTTTTTCTCATCCAAGACTTTGATAGTGGTTTCGTCAACTTGAAGATAACCTTCGTTTTTGATGTCCATCACCAGCTTTTCGTATAGTGGTTTTAAAGTATCCATACTTTGAGCTGCCCAACCATCGATTGTAGAAGAAGCTATATCAATGTTTTCTCTTGAAAAGCGTTGCTTCTGACGGTGTAGTGGAAGATGATCTACGTATTTATCTACAAGTATTGTAGATAATAACCCCTCTGAAGGTATTCCTTTATCGATGATTCGCTCTGGAAGCAGTCCAATACTAATTTGCGTATTGTCTTTGTCTTTCGTGGCGTATTTATATCGGATGTAACGTTTGATTTTAAAGTAACCTGGAACATAATCTAAGACATCTGTTGTTTCTTTGCCAATGCAAATCTTATCAGATAAATCTCCCTCTGGGTAGATTTCTATTTCTTCTACTGGTAAATGATCAGGTAGTTTAGCTCTTCCTGGATGTTTTTTATTCTGACGAGAATAAGTGATCTCTTGTTTGATTACTTCTTCTTGTTCTTCCAAGACTGCTTGCTGAACGTCTAAAGGTAACTCCGTTTGATTAGGGTCTTCGAAACGCTCGCGTTTTTGTCCAAATTGCATGCGTCGTAAAAGATCTACTAAGCGTTGGAGTTCTTGCTTTTCTTGTTCTAGCTTAGATGTCTTTTGCTCTAACTTAGTATTTACTTTGTCTTGTTTGGAAATAGTCTTGGACTGCTTTTTTATAAGCGCCAAAAGTTGTTCTTTCGATAAGTTTTCTAAGTCTATTTCCATGAAGTAAATATACGCCAAAAGCCGTGAATATACAAGGGTTTAACCTGTTTTACTTCAATAAAAAACGCCTTTTTTTATGGCTTTTGATAACCTGGATTCCCTCTATCATCAGTACTAAATCACTCCAACTTATTTGAGCTTTACTATGCGTGGGAAAAGCAAAAGTTCCTTGTTCTAAGCGTTTGTGGTATAGTACAAAGCCTCCTGCTTCCCAATGCAAGAGCTTCATTTGATTACAGCGTCTATTGATAAATATATAGACTCTTCCGTTATGAGCTACTTGATTAAGTTCATTCTGGACAAGTCCACAAAGGCTATCAAAACTCTTGCGCATATCACAAGCTTGTCTATACAAATGAAATTGATTAGAACTACTCAAACTAAACATTATACTAAGTTTACTAATGAATATAGTTCGCTAAGATTGTCTGTTTGTACACGTAGCTTTACACCATTGGGATATACGATTTCATATTCTTGACTATTGCTTACTTGGTCTTTTGTCACAGTTATAAAATTATTGTCTAATTGTGTTGACTCTGACTTTGCCTTATACTTAACCACCCAATAACTAAAGGTTGCTAATTTAATTCCTACACTTTCACAGTATTTTGACTGTGTTAATCCGCTTATTTTCCAATCCTCTACGTGAGAGTACATTATTTCTTGTTTGCTCATCTCTTTATTATTTGAAGCAAACTTAATACCTTACATTAGGTCACGAAATATGTGGTTGGTCGGGCGGATACTTTGTAATATCACTTTTCTTTAGTTGAAATACATCAATATAGGCAAGACCAGTATAACATTGAAAAACAAACACATCTCTTACGGTACTTAACCTTTCATTGGTAAACTCTTTGTTCTCTAAAATAGATAACTCTTCCTTGCTTAATGGCTTTTTATTGAGCTTAGTCTTTTTAGGTTTGTATTGTACAAAAGGATTGGAAGGGATAATTCCTTTAGCAACTGCTCGTAGAACAATCTTTTTGAAGTTTGAGATATACTTTATAGCTGTATTATTAGAACACGCTCTAACAGTCTTTAAATAATGCTCATAGCCAAGTACAAACTCATAATTGAGTTCTCTAAACTCTATATCTTCTTTACCATATACATAACGAATATATTCAGCTACATGCGATCTTGCTGTTACGTATCTTTCATGTGTTCCAATAGCATACTCTTTAGGCACGAGTTTAAAAACTTCATCGTTATGCTTTTGGAATTCTTCTAAAACTTTTGCCTTACTAGTTCCTTTTCCTTGGATATAATCCATAAGCACAGAGGCAGTAATAGGCTCTTCATTACTTAAAAGTTCTAATTTGTACTTGGTAATCTTAGATATGATTGTATCTAAGATGTAATTTAGCGTTTTAGCATCTTCTTTAGCACCATTAGCACGACCTGCTTTTTGGTTCCATCTTTTGATATCCCACTTGTGACTTAGAGAAGTCTCTTTGCGAATACCATCTACTGTGATTCTAAGGTAAACACCTCTTAAATCACTTTTCTCTCTACTTGGTTTGAGAAAGAAATTAATTGACAACTGTTTTTCTAACATAATTCAACTGTTTTTAATATTAATAAATGTCGAATTAAAACGTTCCAAAAACACAGTTTAAAACTCTCTGGCACCCTTTGGCGTCAGGGTTTGCTCAGTTGAAAGGTGCACATCGCTTAGATGTTTTTTTGTGCACCTAATCTGTAACTTTTTTTTGAGCATTTTTGAATAAAATGCGATACCCCTAAAAAAGAAAAAACCTATAACTCGTTGTGAATCATAGGTTTTGTGCTTTTTTACTAACTTTTAAAAAGTTACTATTTATAATTTCGCGGAGAAAGAGGGATTCGAACCCCCGGACCTGTTACAGTCAACGGTTTTCAAGACCGCCGCATTCGACCACTCTGCCATTTCTCCAGTCGAACTCTCTTGTTCTGTATTGCGAGTGCAAATATAGAGCTTTTGTTCGTTTGTGCAAAAGAAAATAAAAGAAATTATATACTTTTTTTACGCTTATTTTCTAAGTGCTTTATATTGAAAAGATTATTGGTCTATTAATATTTAATATAATCTTCAATTTCCAAGCCATAGCCAGTCATACCAACTCTTTTGGCTTGTTCAGAATTAGTCATCAAGTTGATTTTTCCGATTTTTAAATCGTGTAGAATTTGTGCCCCGATACCAAAATCCTTTTGATCCGCAGCAAGTTTAGGTGTATCCATATTAAGACAAGCTCCTTGTTCTTTGATCAAGGCTAATCTTTTAAGTAGGCTTGAGCTTAATTCTTCTTGATTGATAAATAATATAGCTCCTTTACCTTGTTGATTTACCTTTTCAAATGCAGCTTCAATGCGCTTATCAAGTTTACCACTTAAAGCGTCCAAGATATCGTTATTTCCAATCATTGAGTTTATGCGTGTTAAAACAGCTTCATTCTCTTGCCAATCTCCTTTTGTCAAAGCAATGTGTACTTGTTGATTTGTATTTTGCTGATATGCTCTTAATCTAAATTTACCAAAGCGCGTATCTACTTCAAAATCTTCTTTCTTTTCGATTAAACTATCGTGCTTCATGCGGTAAGCCACAAGATTTTCAATTGATATAATCTTCAAGTCCCATTGTTTAGCCACTTCCATTAATTGAGGAAGACGAGCCATAGAACCATCTTCATTTAAAATTTCAACTAATATTCCTGCAGGTTTTAATCCCGCTAAACGAGCAAGGTCAACAGCAGCCTCAGTATGTCCTGTTCTTCTTAATACACCACCTTCTTTGGCGATTAGTGGAAAAATATGACCTGGACGGCCTAAGTCTTCAGCCTTAGTATCTTCTTTTACTAATGACTCTATCGTTTTAGCTCTATCGTGAACCGAGATACCGGTTGTACAACCATGACCTTTTAAGTCAATAGTTACCGTGAAGGCAGTTTGGTGAAGAACTGTATTGTTTGTTACCATTGGATGTAAGTCAAGTTCTTTACATCTTGATTGGGTTAGGGGAGCGCAGATAAGACCTCTACCATAGGTAGCCATGAAATTAATCATCTCTGGAGTAACCATTTCTGCAGCGGCGATAAAATCACCTTCGTTTTCACGATCCTCATCATCTACCACTATGACTACTTTTCCTTGACGAATATCTTCGATAGCTTCCTCAATAGTGTTTAATTGAATGTGATTGTGTGACATTATAGTTGTTTTTTTGTTGTTTATAATTCCTTGTTATCTATTTCTTTGCCAAATATTTTAGTCTTGATAAGGCCAAAGAAAGCTTTTATTCTCTCTTTTACCCAAACAAAGGCATCGACAAATGGCTCAAATACAGCCCCAAAGTTTACTTCTCCATTATCGGCCGTAGCTTTGTAGGTAACGAAGACAGCTAGGGGAGTGAGCACAAGTGCTCCGATCCAAGAGCCCAATATTGGTGACATACCATCCTCTTGAGCTACTTTTTTACCAAAGGTATTGATAAAGTGGTAAGTAATAAAGATAATTACCGCAAAAACCATAGGTAATCCTACACCTCCTTTTCGGATGATAGCCCCAAGGGGTGCTCCGATAAAGAACATTAAGAAACACGAATAAGCTATGACAAACTTTTCGTTTAGTGCCAAGTAATGGTCGTTAATCTTTTTCATTTGATTTAATACCGTAGCGTCATTGGTTTCGGTATTAAACATAAGATTACTTACATATTCATTGGCAGTGGTCAATATTCTTGTTTTTTCCGTTTTATTGAACTGCTCAAGTATTTTATCTGGTGCAACCTCTAAGTATGCGGTTTTAGACTTTGTTGAATCTATAGAAGCTTCTTGCGAGTGATTGTCATCTTGATCTGTAGTATCAGTGGCTTTATTACTATCATACAGTGATTTTAATCTCAAGGTAAGGTTATCCGAATTAGATATTTTACTTGCGACTACTTCATTGTTTAACGAATCTAAGGTATAGCTTAATTGGCTAATATTAAGCATGTGATAAGTATTCGTTACTCTCTCAGGATCTTCTGTTTTGTTCAGTTCAGCCATATCCATATTGACAGTGTATTTGTCAAATTTCACCTTCATAAAAGGCATTTTATTGGCATCTTGATATGTCTTATGTGGAATATCTCTGTAGTAATTTCCGTCAAATAGTTGTAACTGTAATAAGTTGGTGGTCTCGGAAGTGGCCAATTCACCATTGACAGAGCGAATCACTACTTCGTTTTTATAGCCGCCGTTTCCGCGAATATGCATGGTAACATTATCGAGATATTGTCCTTTGTCTCCTGTTTTTTTATCTACTTTAATATTCGATGTTCCCAAGTCAGTAAACTGTCCAGGTGCAATTGCCATAGCTGGTTTTACCGCTACAATTTCTCGGCGCAAGTTAATAAACTCATATTCCGCTTTTGGAATCACGTTATTTGCAAACCAAAAAGATAATAAGGCTAACGCACTGATAAATATCGAGAGTGGTCTTAAAGCGCGACCAAGAGATATTCCTGAGGCTTTCATTGCAGCAAATTCGTAATTCTCAGCCAAGCTACCAAAGGTCATAATTGAGGATAATAATACCGATAAGGGCAATACCAGTGGCACCATCTTTGGCGAGTAGAGCAATAAGAATTTGATAATAACAAATACATCAAGGTCTTTACCTGCTAATTCAGTGATAAATAACCAAACTGCTTGTAGAATAAATATGAAGTACAGAATAGCAAACACTGTAGTTAGTGTTGTTACAAAGCTCTTTAAAATATATCGATCTATTATTTTCACAGAAAGAAAAACTAATCTATTTTATTAATATAATAATTTGGGTACTGAGACTCGGTAAAGGTAAAATGATTTTTTGATATACTCTGATTAGTTTTAAAAGAATTAACCGTTAAGATAGTTTTTGTACCATTTTTATTGGTTTGTACCTTAGTGTAGATGTCTTTGCTTTGGTCATCTATACCCAGTAAGACTTCTTTTATACTTGAGGACTCATCAATTGGAAATAGCTTAATGTATTGGATTTGACGCCCCTTTACACTAGCTAATATATCCCATTGGTAAGTAAATCCTTCTTGAAAGAAAGTAAGTAGGTGAGAAGGTAAGATACCATCGCTTTTTTCTTTGTTGAATTTCGAAATAGTTACCTCTTCATCTTCAGATGAAATTGTATAGATCTTCTTTCCGTCATATATTTTTTTAATTCCCATAAACTCCAGTAGATACAAATCTCCTTGTATATCTACATGTCCTTTAGTGTCTTGGTTTAACTGCTCATCTTTGTCATTGCGTGAACTATATGAAAAATCAATAGACACGTTTTTGTAATTTGAGAGTCGCTTGCTTACTTCATTTAGATAGTTTTTCGCACGTTGGCTTGATTGGCCGTAGGTGTTACTAAGTGAAATGGCAATTATAAATAATAAACTAATTAACTTTTTCATAAAAAATACCTTGTTTTAGGTTTTACATATTTTCTTCTTCAGCTCTAAAGAATTGCTCTAAGGCTAAAATATCTGGAATAAGTACGCTTCTGGCCTTACTTCCTTCAAACGGACCTACTATTCCTGCGGCTTCTAATTGGTCAATAAGTCTTCCTGCTCTATTGTAACCCAATTTGAGTTTTCGCTGTAATAAAGATGCAGACCCTTGTTGTGCAATGACAATTACTTCAGCAGCTTGCTTGAATAAGGCATCTCTTTCACTAATATCCACGTCAATATTACTTGCACCACCATCTTCTCCTACGTATTCTGGTAGTAGATATGCACTTGGATAAGCTTTTTGAGATCCAATATACTCAGTTAGCTTCTCAACCTCTGGTGTATCAACAAAGGCACACTGTACCCGTACAAGGTCATTACCTTGTGTATATAGCATATCTCCTCTACCAATTAGCTGGTCTGCTCCTTGACCATCTAAGATTGTACGCGAGTCAATTTTAGAAGTTACTCTAAAGGCCACACGCGCAGGGAAGTTAGCTTTAATAATCCCGGTAATAACGTTTACAGAAGGTCTTTGCGTTGCGATAATTAAGTGAATTCCAATTGCACGGGCAAGCTGAGCTAAACGAGCAATAGGAGTTTCTACTTCTTTACCTGCTGTCATAATTAAATCTGCAAACTCATCTATCACAAGGACAATATAAGGCAAAAAGCGATGTCCTTGTTCAGGATTTAACTTGCGTTGTTTAAACTTCTCGTTGTATTCTTTGATGTTTCTCACCATAGCGTCTTTTAACAAGCTATAGCGGTTATCCATCTCTATACACAAGGAGTTGAGTGTATTAATAACCTTTGTATTATCAGTGATGATTGCATCTTCTGAATCAGGCAATTTAGCTAAATAATGGCGTTCTATTTTATTAAATAACGTTAATTCTACTTTTTTAGGGTCAACTAACACAAATTTAACTTCTGCAGGGTGCTTTTTGTACAGTAGGGAAGTTAATAAGGCGTTTAATCCCACAGATTTACCTTGTCCTGTGGCTCCTGCCATAAGTAGGTGAGGCATTTTCGCCAAGTCTACCACAAAGGTTTCATTAGAAATGGTCTTACCTAAAGCAACAGGGAGCTCCATTTCTGCATTTTGAAACTTAGGTGAGGCAATAACGCTTTTCATTGATACAATTGAAGGCTTGGTGTTTGGTACCTCAATACCAATGGTACCTCTACCAGGAATAGGAGCAATGATACGAATACCTAAAGCAGCTAGTGATAAGGCAATATCATCTTCAAGATTCTTAATCTTCGATATTCTAACTCCTGCCTCTGGTATTATTTCATATAAAGTAACTGTTGGTCCAACAGTAGCTTTAATTTGCGCAATGTCAATTTTGTAGTTCTTTAAGGTCTCTACAATATTGTTTTTGTTTTCTTCCAGTTCTTCTTGGTCAATTGTAATTCCAGAGTTTCCATACTCTTTTAAGATATCAATAGAAGGAAATTGATATTTTGAAAGTTCAAGTGTTGGGTCAAATTCCCCAAAGTCTTGTACCAGTTTAGCGGCTAAGTTTTCCTCTAATACCTCTTCATCTTTAGCTGCTTCAATGACAAAATTGTCATTTGGAGTGTCTAAAATCATTCCTTCAAACGAATCTTCCTCTTGCTTTTTGTTTTTTAATGATAACTCTGAGCTGTGTTCTATAGTTGGTTTTACAGCTTTTGGATCCATTGTAAAAGAGTGCTTTGGCGCAGTTTCACCTTGGCTTTCTGGCTGTGATTGAGTCTCAGTTGCGTTTTCTATAATTAAATTATCAGTGATTAGTTTCTCTAAATTCTCAGTGTGTTCTTCTTTTACTGGAGTGGAGTTTTCTGGACTCTTTGTTGGTACACTCTCTGGAGTATCAATATTAAAGTCAGTAATTTCCTTTTTGCTCTTTTCAATTGTCTTGTTTACACTGTTTTTAATGCTCTCCAGATTTGCTTTAATTTTTTCAGGAGAAGGTTTAAATCTAAATACGATAAAGACAATAACTAAGAAGATAATAAGTAAAATAGTACCTACAGTACCAATGTAATCGACAAAGTACAGATTCATTTCATAGCCAACTATACCTCCTAAAATCAGGTTTTTGGATCCAAAGAAACCCAATGTAAGCGATAAAAGAACCATTGAGGTTAGATCCCAGAATATGACGTTTTTAATTCGAGTTCTATTAATTCCAAAAAGTCCATAGATTCCTGCGTGTATTAGAATCTTACATAAAAATAAAGCGGAAACTCCAAAACCACTGTAAATGAGTAGGTGGCCAAAGTAGGCGCCTATCTTACCCGTAGTATTTGCTACAGCAGCTGTTCGATCTCCCAGAGCATCTAAGTTACTTTGATCCTCTACACCTGTGAATAAATATGAAAACAATCCTATTGTTAAAGCAATACCTGCGATAACCACAAGTATTAGAAATAGGAATTTGATATTAAATAATGGGTTAGCGGATTTATTTGTTTTGTCGGATTGTGTAGTAGTAGTCTTTTTGGTTTTACTTTCTTTTTTCATCGCAAAATATATTGACAATATGGCTAATTGTAATCTTCGTGTTTTGTGTTAAAATACAAAAAACTGCTATTGGTTATAAAATAGCTCTTGAGAGTTATGGTACAACCAATAACAGAAATATGTTTTTTTAGTGATGTTTTATTTCAATGCAGCCAAAGCTTTTTCATAGTTTGGTTCATTTGTAGTCTCGGCTACTTGCTCTGTGTAAACTACTTTTCCTTGTGGGTCAATGATTACTACTGCGCGAGATAAAAGACCTTTTAAAGGACCGTCTGTAAATAAAACGCCATAGTCTTTTCCAAATTGTCCTTCTCTAAAATCAGATAACATCTCTACGTTTTTAATTCCTTCAGCCCCACAGAAACGATCTTGAGCGAAAGGTAAATCTCTTGATATACAAAGTACAACTGCATTGTCTAATTTAGCAGCAGATTCGTTGAAATGTCTTACTGACATTGCGCATGTACCTGTATCTACACTTGGAAAGATATTGAGTATTACTCTTTTTCCTTTGTAATCAGATAGTGATTTATCAGCTAATCCAGCACCTACTAAGTTAAATGCTGGAGCTATAGCGTTTATAGCGGGAAGTTCACCTATAGTGTGTACTTCGTTGTTCTTTAAAGTTACTTTTGCCATATTATTTTAATTTTTAGTACTACACAAAAATATATAAAATATATCAATGTAAACTTGTTTTTATTGTGAGAAATCATCGCAATAGTGAAAGTTTTACTTATTTGTGTTCCATAAAAAAAGGGTTCAACGTAAAATGTTGAACCCTTGTGTATTTGGTATTGATAAATTATTTGTCAATTGATCCTAATACTCTTTTCATAAACCCGTTAAGAGCTTCTTTTTGAGTAGCACCTTCTTTGATCAGTTTTTGAACCTCTAAGGCACCGTACATATTAGAAATTAATTCCCCGATAACATCTAATTCTTCGTCTTTCAATGAAGGAACTTCAGTTAGGTTTTCTAATACTTCGATAGTTTCAATGATATAATCTTGGTCATTGTCCTCAATGAATTGAGTCAAATGTTTGATAACAGGTAATTTCATTCTAATTGTGTTTTTCTGAAATTATGCAATTTCGTTTACTAAATCGTTTAAAACCTCTGCTTTGTTTGTTTGAGCTTGGTTTACTAATTTTCCGTTAACGAATGTAGCGAATGTAGGTAAATTACTTACGTCGGCTAATTGTCTTGACTCAGGGAAGTTCTCAGCATCTGCAATTACAAATGTCATGTTCTGTTTCTCACCAGCCAATTTTTTAAACTTCGGTTTCATAATTCTACAGTTACCACACCAAGATGCAGCGTATTGAACTACTACTTTATCGTTTGAATTTACAATTTCTTGTAAATTGTCTTTATCTAATTCTAAAAGCATTTTATTTTTATTTAATCGTTTATACTCTGTGATGTAATCTTACAGATTAGTTTTTGCTTAAGTACTCAGCAACACCTTTTCTGTCAGCGTTCATCGCTTGTTTACCTTCTTCCCAGTTTGCAGGACATACCTCTCCGTGAGTTTGAACGTGTGTATAAGCGTCGATTAATCTGATGTATTCGTTTACGTTTCTACCAAGTGGCATATCGTTTACTGATTCGTGGAAGATTTTTCCAGTCTCATCTACAAGGTAAGTAGCTCTGAAAGTTACGTTAGAACCTGCAATTTGAACTGCATCATACTCCTCGCTGTAAACTTCTTCTTCTACGTCTAAAATTCCTAATACTGAAGATAAGTTTCTTTGTGTATCAGCTAAGATTGGGTAAGTTACACCTTCGATACCACCGTTGTCTTTTGCTGTGTTTAACCATGCAAAGTGTACTTCGTTTGTATCACAAGAAGCTCCAATTACCATAGTGTTTCTTTTTTCGAACTCAGGTAATGCTGCTTGGAAAGCGTGTAATTCTGTAGGACATACAAAAGTAAAGTCTTTTGGGTACCAGAATAATAATACTTTTTTATTGTTTTTTGTTGCTTCCTCAAAAATGTTGATTCTTAAATCATCTCCCATTTCAGACATTGCATCAACTGTGATATTTGGAAATTTTTTACCTACTAAAGACATAATAATTATTTTTTAAAGTTAATATTGATTTCTCTTATTTTTCTATTGCAAATGTAGAACACATTTTAGGTTATATCTATTAAGTTTGATTATTGTTTTTTATCATACTATAATAAATATCTATTTTACCCTTGTCTAAATATTTTTTTACTGTATTCTGTTTTGACTTTTTAAATATATAAAGAAATTGCGATTTTACAAACTAACTAAGTGTTATATAAATGCTAATTATTAGTTATCGTTA
>NZ_WSPP01000340.1:0-333 GCF_009767705.1 Myroides sp. LoEW2-1
ATTGCTACAGGTCTGATTACATTTTCAACAAGATTATTGTCTATCTGCAAGTTTCCATTGTGTAAGTAATCACTTAGATTACTCCATCTTTTTTGAGAGTACACAAAAGCTTTACCTATTCTACTTTGAGGTAATGTAAGTTTCATCTGAGCAATCATATATTTACCAAGCTTGTTGATGATTGGTAAACTTTCATCTAGACGAAGTTCTTTGATTTGGTCAGGAGCTAAATTTTGTTCTTTAGCTTTTCTCTCTATAGCATATAACTTCTGTATTTCTACTAGTACATGCTGGGCCCTTTTTCTATCGTTATCTAAAGCTTTTTCAAATTCA
>NZ_WSPP01000341.1:0-1932 GCF_009767705.1 Myroides sp. LoEW2-1
GCTTTATTATTTACGTGAACGAATAGATCATAAAAACAACAATATTAAGCATTTGATTATTACAAATGGTGTAGAGTGGTTTTTCTTTAAAGCAGAAGATTTTTATAATTTGTTTTATAAAAATGCTAATTTGGTTAAAGAGTACAATAACTTTCGTGATGGATTAAAAGACACTACAAAAAATGAACTTTTCTATAACGAAATTGCTTTTAAATATATTGAAGGAATTAAAGAACAATTGCCGTATGTATATTTAAAAATAGGTGCAGATGAGATTGAAAAGCTTAGTGATAACAAATTAAGTACTATTTACAAGTTATTTTCCAATGTTCACTTATTAGGTCATGGTTTTGGTAATGATAGCAATAAACTAAATGATGCTTTTTACAAAGAATTGCTTCATATCATCGGTTTAGAAGAAATAAAAGAAAACTCTAAGAAAGTCATTGTTCGTAAACCTTTAAACCAAAGGGATTACGCTTCACTTTTAGAAAATACCATATTTACGTTAGAAGATAAAAACTATCTCGATCGTGTTAAAGGATTTTCTAATAACGACGAAAAAGCATTTTCAGTTGGTTTAGAACTTTGCATCAATTGGATTAATAGAATACTTTTCTTAAAATTATTAGAATCTCAGTTAGTAAGTTATAACAAATCCAATGAATTCAAGTTTTTGAACTTTAATTTTTTAGATGGATTTGATGCCTTAAATGATTTATTCTTTTCTGCTTTGGCAAGACCCTTGAACGAACGTCATGCAAAATACAAAGATAAATTTAAGCATATCCCTTATTTAAACAGTAGCCTTTTTGAGCATAGTGCAATTGAACAACTTACCTTTGATATAACGGCTTTGAAAGATGAAGAGATGGAAATTTATTCATCTACAGTTTTAAAAGATGCCAACGGAAAACGATTGAAAGGAAAGCTAAATACTTTAGAATATATTTTCCGTTTTTTAGATGCTTATGATTTTTCTGCTGATGCAAATACAGAAGTTGAAGATGCTCACGAAAATAAAACATTAATCAATGCTTCAGTCCTTGGATTAATATTTGAAAAAATAAACGGTTATAAAGACGGCTCTTTTTATACACCCGGATATATTACTATGTTCATGTGTAAAGAAGCCATCAGGAAAGCTGTTGTAGATAAGTTTAAAGTTGATTACAATGACACAATTGAAACTTTTGAAGATGTAAAAGATTACTGTTCTCAATTTTTCAAAAAAGAGGATTTACTAAAATTCAATCAAACAATTAATAGTCTAAAAATATGTGATCCTGCGGTTGGTTCAGGACACTTTTTGGTTTCTGCTTTAAATGAAGTTATCTCCATTAAAAGTGAATTGAATATTTTGTGTAATGAAGAAGGAAAAAGAATTCCTTGCGATGTGTCTATAGAAAACGATGAACTCTACATTTCTTACAACGAAGGCGAATTATTCGAGTATCATCGACAAGATATTAATAGTTTACTCATTCAAAAAACTCTGTTTCACGAAAAACAGAATGTTATTGAAAACTGTTTATTTGGAGTAGATATTAATCCTAATTCAGTAAATATTTGTCGATTACGTTTGTGGATCGAATTATTGAAAAATGCTTATTATACAGCCGAAGGTGAATTGCAGACACTTCCAAATATTGATATTAATATTAAATGTGGGAACTCATTAATTAGTCGATTTGGTTTAAAAGATAGTTTGAAAGCTGCTTTCAAAAATAAAGAAGTTGTTTATAGTATCGAAGATTATAAGATTGCGGTAAATGAGTATAAGCAAACCAATAGTAAACAAAAAAAGAAGGAGGTTCTAGATATCATTGACACGATCAAATCAAATTTCAAAACAACCTTAGATTCTAAAATAAAAGATAAGGTTTCCAAAGCTTTAGGCGAATATGAGCTTGAAAAACAGCGTTTAGAAAA
>NZ_WSPP01000342.1:0-950 GCF_009767705.1 Myroides sp. LoEW2-1
TGCTGCTTAAATGCAGCATCGTAGGCCTTTCTAATTCTTTTCATAATTCAAAGATAAGTTTTTATGCTTAACTTAATGTCCAGGCTAAGTTACCAAGTCCAGATATTGATTTATACATTAATAGATTATTTATAAATATTTTAGTTGAATTGTATTATAAAGAAAAATATCCTGAGTATCCTACTTTTTTATTGGATAATATCGATATCTATCTTAAAGGAAAGATTATAATTGGTTGGGTAGGAAGGTTTGGAAGTCATGAAGTTGTTGAAACTGATATATTCCCAATTTATCCAGAGGAAGGAAAAGTTAATATTTGGTAATACTAAAAAAGACTTAGTTTTAATTAGCTAGGTCTTTTTAATTACTTAGGTACTTCTACGCATGCTTATGACAAACAAGGTACCGAATTTTGGCATCGTCAGTTAGACATCTATGGTAGATGTATTAAGGTAGATAATGACTTTGTTCCTTTTTTATATCAGGGGCAGTATGATGATCTGGAGAGTGGTCTATACTATAACCGATTTAGGTATTATAGTCCTGATATGGGGATGTATGTGAGTCAAGATCCTATTGGTCTTATGGGAGGTATGGCGCTGTATGGGTATGTGGGTGATGTGAATGGGTGGCTGGATCCTTTTGGATTGTCAGCTTTAGGTGGAGGATAAGGACCTGTAAGAAAAGTTAACAAAAATATGGGAGGCGAAGTTAATCACATGCCTGCAAATTCGGCTACCCAAAATGCTGGTGGATTAGGAGGTAAAAAGATATCTAAGTATAAAGGACTTGGAATTCTAATGGATGTTGCAGATCATCAGAAAACAGCTAGTTGGGGGTCATTTGATTCGTATCCACGCGAGCAACCACATATTTCATAAGCTAACTTAAGGTAGTAAGTTTGTTTCAAATAATAAATAGATGAGCAAACAAGAAATAATGTATTCTCA
>NZ_WSPP01000343.1:0-3239 GCF_009767705.1 Myroides sp. LoEW2-1
ATAGAGAGTCATACAGTGTTTTTTATTAATAAAAACATTGTATGACTTTTTGCTATTTATTACTAAAATCATATATTTAGGAGCTTAAAAAAATATAACATAAAAAAATCACAACTAAAATATGAGTTATTATAAAATAGAGAATTTAGAACAATACTTTAAACACTATAAAAAATCCGTACGAGAACCTCGTAAATTTTGGGGTAAAATAGCAGAAGAAAACTTTGTTTGGTATCAAGTATGGGACAAAGTATTTGAGTTCGATATGGAAGAATCAAAATTTCAATGGTTTGTCAATGGTAAGCTAAATATTGTCAAAAACTGTATTGATCGTCATTTAGCAAAAAGAGGTGAGAAGCCAGCGATACTATTCGAACCTAATAATCCAGAAGAACAATCTGAAACGATCACCTATAATGACTTATATAATAGAGTGTGTAAAATGGCCAATGTTCTAAAAGAACAAGGAGTTAAAAAGGGAGATAGAGTATGTATCTATTTGCCGATGATTCCAGAGTTGGCAATCTCTATGTTAGCCTGTGCTCGTATTGGGGCTATACACAGTGTTATATTTGCAGGATTTTCTTCTTCTGCTGTATCTAAGCGTATTAACGACGCTGAATGTAAATTCGTAATCACCTCAGATGGAAGCTACAGAGGTAGTAAAACGATACCTTTAAAACCAATTATAGACGAAGCCTTAGAATCTTGTCCAGGTGTAGAGAAAGTTCTTTTAGTAAAAAGAACCGGAGCTGAAATAGCTTTTAAAGAGGGTAGAGATATGTGGTTGGCACCACTTTTAGAAGAAGCATCAATTAATCACGTTGCACAAGTAATGGATGCAGAAGATCCTTTGTTCATTCTTTACACTTCTGGATCTACAGGATCGCCTAAAGGCATGGTACACACTACAGCAGGATATATGGTACAAACTGCTTATTCATTTAAAAACATCTTTGATTACAAAGATGAGGATATATTTTGGTGTACAGCAGACTGTGGGTGGATTACAGGACATTCATATATAATCTATGGACCATTGCTAAACGGTGCAACAACAGTGATGTTTGAAGGAGTTCCTTCTTACCCAACTCCAAGTAGATTCTGGGATATTATAGACAAATATAAAGTAACCCAGTTCTATACAGCACCTACGGCTATTCGTTCATTAATGACAGAAGATTACAGTTATGTAAATTCTCATGATCTTTCAAGTCTTAGAGTTATAGGTTCAGTAGGAGAACCAATTAACGAGGAAGCTTGGCACTGGTATAATGACCATGTAGGAAAGAAAAGATGTCCTATTGTAGATACGTGGTGGCAAACAGAGACAGGAAGTATCTTAGTATCTCCACTGCCATTTATTACACCTACAAAACCTACCTATGCAACTTTGCCACTACCTGGTATACAAGCAGTGTTAATGGATGAGAAAAGAAATGAGATTGAAGATAATCAAGTGGATGGCTCGTTGTGTATTAAATTTCCATGGCCTTCGATGGCACGTACTATTTGGGGAGATCACGAAAGATATAAAGAAACTTACTTTAGTAAATTCCCTGGAAAGTACTTCACAGGTGATGGTGCATTAAGAGATGAAGTTGGATATTACAGAATCACTGGACGTGCTGATGATGTTGTTATTGTATCTGGTCACAACTTAGGTACAGCACCAATTGAAGATGCAATTAATGAACATCCAGCTGTTGCAGAAAGTGCTGTAGTAGGATATAAACATGATATAAAAGGAAATGCTCTTTATGGATTCATCACTTTAAAAGTAGAAGGGGAGACCAGAGATAGAGAGAATTTAACAAGAGAAATTAATCAGTATATCTCAAGTCACATTGGACCTATTGCTAAATTAGATAAAATCCAATTTGTAGAGAGTTTACCTAAAACGCGTTCGGGTAAGATTATGAGAAGAATACTTCGTTCTATTTCTAATGGAGAAACTAAAGAATTTGGAGATGTATCAACATTAATTAATCCAGAAGTTATTCAAAAAATAATAGATAGTAAAAAGTAAATATAAAAAAGCCCTAAGTAATGAACTTAGGGCTTTTTTATGATAATTAAACTCAAACATTAATTCAATTAGATCAAAATAACTAATATTGATACGATTACCAATGCTAAACCTATGAGGTTTTGCTTTGATAGTTTTTCTTTAAACCCAAAATAACCTATTAGCGTTCCCAGTATAATTACTCCAAAGTTCATCCCTGCAAAAACAGTAGTAGGACTTTGAGCGAAAACTTGATGTGCTTTCATATAGAACAAGATATTGATAAAATTGAGTACTCCCAATAAAATACCGTATACTAATGTATTCTTATTCACTGTAAACAAAGAATTTCTTTTGTAAATAGTAATAATAAAATAATAAAGTAAAGTGAGTATTAACGCGCTAAAGAAGACATAAAACAAAGAACTTGTATAAGGAACTTCACTATAAAGTGCTAACTGCTTAAATAAAATATCAATTACTCCAAATCCTATAAAAGTTAATAGAGGAAAAATAATATTCTTTTTATTTTCTGACAATGTTTCAGAAACCGAATTAGGTCTTTGCAATATTAAGTAAACAGAAGCCAATCCTATAAATAAAGCAATATAGCGCTGGGTAGAAATCTGTTCTTTAAAAATAAAAATTGCTGCAAGAATTGGTATAAACAATGACATTCTTTGAGCTATATCAGTTCGTATTATACCAGAATAAAAAATAGATAAGTATTGAACTACAAAAATAGTTGGCAATAATAAACCTAAAAGAATAATAGTTAAAATTGGTAGATTTAAAGAAAGCTGATTAAGTTCTACATTAAAATTAAAATATGATAGCAAGACAGTTATAATATAATTTAGTAAAACCATTTGCATTATATTTGCATTTGTCTTCTTGCTGAATTTGAATAAGATACCTACAGAAACACTTCCTAAGATACTCAATATTAGGTATAACATGAGTTTTTAAATTAAATTCATCAAATTTAGCATTATTCATTACAAATTATAGTATAATCTACCTATTAAAATTAAATTGCAATTTTTACGATAATACATATTATGTAAAATAGACTTTTGAGAATACTCCTGACTTCAACTTCTTTCATTTAAAAATATTAAATATCTTAGCAACTTAAAGCTTTTAAACTATGACTAAAAAAGAAAAAGTTCAATTCGTTATTGATACTTTAGATGCTATATATCCTGAAATCCCTGTACCATTAGATCAC